>NZ_SMSG01000007.1 GCF_004382795.1 Cumulibacter soli
CTGGCTTCGCAGAATGCGGCGGCGCAGCAGTCGGTGCCGCGACAACCGGACGTTCAGGCGCGAGTGTCACAGTGTTCTCCCAGACTTCCGAATGCGGCAACTCTGCCAGCCTCGTGGCGGGATCCCGTGCACCGCCGTGTGCCAGCGCACGGGACCGCCGGTCGAGCGCACACGCGAGGACGAACAGGAACACCCCACGTGCGACTCCAGCGCCGCGGTTGATGCACCGAACTGACCATCAACCCAACTGGACGCTATCGTCCACTATAGTTGAGGATTGCGCGTCGCTCAAGGGGCAGGGCTCAGAGCTTCGCCGCGACACAGTTAGACCACTATCGACCGTCGGTGTTCACCGAGAGCGCTTTCACACGGCGACACACGACCGGCCCAGTCAATGGAGTGACGCTAGAGATGCCCGCGGCGACGTAGGGTCATGCACCGCGCCGTCCGCATTTCTCCCCGCTGAGTGTTTGAACGGCGCGTAGCCGAACTGATCAGTACGATGTCATCGTGACTGAGAGTCCGCAAACGACGACTGAGAAGCGTTTAACCGCGCGGGGCGCCAAGACGCGATCGCGCATTGTCGCGACAGCCGCCGATCTGATTAGAGTGCGGGGCATCGGCGGAACGACCCTCGACGACGTCGTGGCCGCCGGCAACGTCAGCAAGTCGCAACTCTACCGTCACTTCGAGGACAAATCGGCGCTGGTGCGTGCAGTGGTCGACGTGGCCGGAGAGCGAACAATCGACGAGCAGCGCGAGCACTTGAGCAGAGTTAAGACGTTCGCCGGGTTGCGTCGTTGGCGAGATGCGCTCATTAAGAACGCCGCACTGGAGCAAGGCCGCTACGGATGCACCCTCGGCTCCCTGGCCAACGAGGTCTCTGAAAACGATAGCCGCGCACGAGAGCAGTTGCGCGATCTGTTCGACACCTGGACTGAATTATTCGAGGGCGCACTACAACGGTTGCAGGACGGTGGGCAGATCCCACCAGACGCCGATATCCGCCCACTCGCCACCGGATTCGTCGCTGCCGTGCAGGGTGGTTATCTACTGGCGCAGACCGCTCGCGACGTCGAACCGATGGCAGCGGCGATCGACATGTCGATCGCACATCTGCGCCTATTGAACGAACGCCACGCCGCGACCAGCTAACCCAGTCTTTGGCGAGCGGCGTCACGTCATGCACCTGAAGCGTTACTCTGCGGCGTAGGCCGTCCTAGCTTTGCGTAGGAACTCATGCACCTGAAGCGTTACTCTGCGGCGTAGGCCGTCCTAGCTTTGCGTAGGAACCCGAGCACTTTCTCAGCGGGCATTTCGCATGGCTTGAGCACATAGCCCGCGCTCGTACTCCACACATTGGCGCTAACGAGTTCCGAATCGTCCAAGCGTTCGGCCTTCACCGAGGTAGTTCTCCCACCGGCCTGAATCGTACGTGTGACAGCCCAACGCCGGCCGTCGATAACCACGCTTGTCCACCCCCGCGGAATCGCTTCGACCAGCTCGCGAAGTTCACCTTCGAGCGCTTCACCCATGACTCCCCCTCGTACTCCACGTCGAGTATTAGTGACATACACGCCTCTTAGGCCTTGAGATGCGTGTAAGAAATCAGACGTGTTCGGGTAAGTAATTGCGTTCCGCCGTCACTCACTCTCAGAACGGGTATGCCCGCGTCCACGCGGACGTGTTGTACGGAGGCAACTGATGAAAGCAATAGTCGTCACGGACGAAAATGCAGGCACTACGGGAATGGAACTCATCGAAAGGCCGATGCCCAGGATCGATACCAACGATGTACTCGTCGAGGTGTACGCATCGGGATTCACACCCGGCGAGCTGACGTGGCCGGGCACCTGGACTGACCGGAGCGGTCGGGACCGCACGCCATCGATTCCAGGGCACGAATTCGCCGGTATCGTCAAGGAACTCGGGTACGGCTCGCGCGGCGTGAGCGTTGGGCAACGTGTGGTTGGATTGGCCGATTGGTCCCGCGACGGAACACTCGCCGAGTATGTCGCTGTCGAAGCGCGCAACCTCGTTCCGTTACCCGCTGATATCACCTTCGCCACCGGCGCCAGCTTGACGATTTCTGGACTGACCGCATGGCAGGGATTATTCGTACACGCTCGGCTTGAGCCCGGGCAAATAGCGCTCGTACATGGAGCGGCCGGCGGCGTGGGCTCGATCGTCACCCAGTTGGCGCGCGACGCTGGCGCATACGTTATCGGCAGCGGCCGGACAGCCGATCGGCACGACGCCTTAGATTTCGGCGCGCACGAGTTCCTCGACCTCAGCACCGATCGACTCGAAGACCTTGGCGATGTCGATTTGGTGTTCGATGTGATCGGTGCTGAGATCGGTGCGCGATCGGCAGGTATCGTCCGGACGGGCGGCACGCTGGTCACCATTGCTGGTCCACCGCAGGAACGCCCAACTGATGGCCTGGCAATCGATTTCGTCGTCGAGGCCAATCGCACGCAGCTGGTTGAGATTATGCAACGCGCTCGCGACGGTCGGCTTCGAAGCAATATTGGCACTGTCGCCGACCTCGACAACGCGGTCGCTGCATTCAACCCGACCGAGCGCGTATCGGGAAAGACCATCATCCAGATTCGGTCCTAGTTGGGAGCCGATGCCACGGCCCGCGAAGCGGGCTCACCGGGATTCTGGCATCCAGAGCAGCCTGACGTCGTCCGCTATCGCTCGAGCGTGCTCGAAGCCGGCACGAGCCGCCGATGGACGCAGCGATGCGTTCATCGCGTTCGCGCCGAACAAATACTCGTCGGATTTCGGCGGCACGACGGTGATCACGGCACTCCCCTCGGTCTCCAACTGCTTCACCTGCGAGGCGAGGTGCGTACCCCATTCGGCGGGGTGCAACGATCGTCCGCCGAGCGGCGAGAGCACCAGCACTCGGGCATGGCCGCGCCAAGTCCGCGTTCTCGGCGTTGGCGCGGTATCCACCGTCGATATATGGGTGATCGTCGATGAGGTGCGCGAAGCCGCCAGCGCAACTCGCAGCTACGGCGTCGACCAACGACACTCCGCTGGAGCGGTCGAACACGACGGGTTCGGCAGACAGCGCGTCGACGGCGGTCAGTCGAACAGCCCGTTCCGGCCAACGATGATCAGGCAGCCGTGCGGCGACCGTCTCGCGGCGCAGACGCTGAGCCGACTCACTGTGGGATGCCCGGTGCGCCATCGACCGTGTCACCATCTTGCGACGGAACTCCGCTATATCGGCAGACTCGGCGATGAGTGCCTTCATGCGCTCGAGGTGATCACCAGTGGCGGCGGCTGCGATACCACCGCTGTGCGCGTTCGGGGGCGCGTCGAGGGTCGGTTCGGCCAGGACGGCATCTAGCAGCCGCGCGGGTTCAGCTCCGGCGAGCTGCGCGGCGGCGGTCGCGCCCGCCGACGTGCCGACGATCATGTCAGCCGCGGCGACGTCGATTCCGGCATCGCTCAAAGCGGCGAGAACGCCGATGAGCCACGCATTGCCGGTGGATCCGCCACCGCCGAGAACGAGTGCTCGAGTGCCTGACAATGGTGTGGATACGTTCATGGGTTTGCCTTCCAGGTGTTCGGAAGGGCGCCCGTCGCGACTTTCTAGTCGCGCGATCGTGGACGACTCGGAGCGCCCGATGTCATTGGTACATGCACGGGTCTCACCCCCAAGGTCGGAACACGATCTGCTCGGAAAGTTAGCACGCCTCAAAACCCATCGCCACTGAATTAATCTTCGGCGGGTTCAGCGAGAACGCCCGCCAGGATGACGTCTAGCCCGGCGCGGAACCGCACATCGCGATCATCACTGAGAATCGCGACGCCATGAGATGCGCCGGCCGGTTCCTCAACTCCCGATTCCCGCAACGTCTGCACCAGCGAGTCCCATTCGCCATCCACGACCAGCCGCACGTGCGCCTGCTCCTCGATCACAAACCCGACGGTGTAGTTGCGCAGCACATAAGCCACGTCGCCGGTGTCGTACCGTGCGGCGACGAGTCCGGAAAGCAAGGTCCGCAAAGTCGCGCCAACCCTCGCTGCGGCGGGCAGCGGCGAGTAGGCTCCGGCGACGATTCGGCCGCCGTCGGCGAACCGCAGGATGGCGGCACGAAGACGCTCACAACAGTCGCGGACATCCGCTGCCGTTGGTTCCGCGACATCCAGCCCACCCAGGTCGACGGCGGCGTACACCGAGTCCGCCATCGCCCGCTCGATGTCGCGCTTATCACGGAAGTGCTTGTACAAGGCGCCCGGAGAGACCTCCGCTGCCGCCGCGAGTCGCCGAACTGTCAGCGCGTCCAGCCCCTGCAACGACACGTACTCGTGCGCGATCGCGACGAGGCGGTCGCGATTCAACCCTCTGGCGGCCATCTGCGAAGGATATCGGGCCTTGACCCACTGGTGACACGCCTATAGTGTCGCCGAAGTGAACATTGTTTACCTCGAAAACGGCTCGCTGAAGCTGGGACCGATGATCACACTGGCCTGCGGACTCCAGTTGCTCGTCGTACTGGACGGACTGATTCTCACTGTCGCGCTGCCGGACATTCAGTCGGCGCTCAACTTGTCAGCACTGACCCAATCGTGGCTCCTCGGCGGATATCTGGTCACGTTCGGTGGCTTATTGCTGCTGGCCGCGCGCCTCGCCGACCACGTCGGCCATCGGCGAATCATCCTTAGTGGGCTCGCGATCTTCGTTGCCGCCAGTTTGATCGCTGGTCTCGCGACAAACGGGGTGACGATGGTCATTGCGCGGATAGCGCAAGGAGCGGGTGCGGCCGCATTGGCACCGGCCAGCCTCAGTGTGCTTACCCGCCATTTCAATGCGGACCGGCGTACCCGGGCCTTGTCGATATGGAGTGCCACCTCCGCCGCGGGCGGCGTCCTGGGTCTAGTCCTCGGCGGGCTGATCACAAGTACTCTGGGCTGGCGGTGGGTGCTACTGATCAACGTCCCGATCGGCGTCGCGCTGGCGATCATCGCCACCCTGGTCCCAGGTAGGCACTGTGAGGTCCGGCGGTTGGATATTCCTGGCGCAATCGCCGTCACGCTATGTGCCGCCAGTGCGACATTCGCAGCATCGCAACTCGGCGTATTCGGCTGGACCTCGCCATACGTACTGATCGCCGCCGGAACATTCGCGGTAATGCTGTTTGTCGCCATCGCAGTCGAGCGACGTTCACCATCGCCGTTGGTAAACCCCCGCGTCGTACGACGTCCCGGCGTCATCGTTGGAAACACCGTGCTCGCGGCCATGGGCGTCATCATGACCGCGACGACGTACTTCCTTTCCTTATATCTACAAGGAGTCCGGGGCTATCCGGCATGGATGACCGGCCTGGCACTCGGCCCGATGAGCGTCGCACTCGGTATTGGTGCGATCGCATCGCGAAAGTTGATGGCCCGATTCGGCGCCTGGCGATTGCTCCTCCCAGGCTCCGGACTGATGTCTGCGGGACTGCTGTGGCTCGCGACCATCACGCCTCACTCCGGATACATCTCGGACATCCTTGGTCCGACGCTCATCTGGGGCGCCGGGGCCAGCATCGTCACGATGCCGATCGTCTGGATCGCCACGGCTGGGGTCGCCGTCGAGGACGCCGGACTCGCTTCTGGTCTGGTGAACACCTCCCGGCAGCTGGGCGGAGCGCTCGGGTTAGCAGCACTCACCGCACTGGCCGCGTCGGTCGCACACGACTCAGCGGCGGTTGACGTGGTCGTTGACGGCTACCGCGTCGCATTTCGTGCGGCAGCCGCCCTCGCCGCCCTGATCGGGATCACCGCGGCGTTTGCACGACGGTCAGTCGCCGCCGATGAGGCCACCTCCGCACCACCAATACGGTCTACGCTCGAGGAATGAGCCTGCCGACCTTTCCTGACGACTGGGCCCGCGCGACGGTGATTGTGGCCCACCCCGACGATCCCGAGTACGGCGTGGCCGCGGCAATCTGCCGCTGGACCGACCGCGGCAAAGCGGTCACTTACGTGATGGCTAGCAGCGGTGAAGCCGGCATTGAAGGTATGCCACCGGAACAGGCCGGACCGTTGCGTGAGCAGGAACAGATCCGTTCAGCGGCCGTGGTCGGCGTCAACGACGTCCAGTTTCTCGGCTTTCCCGATAGCGCGCTGCGCAATACCGGCGAGTTGCGGGCAGCGATCGCCCAGGTGATCGCCTCGACGAACCCGGACGTGGTGATCACGAACTTCCGAGGGGCCGAGTGGGCGCCCGGCATGAGTAATCAGTCCGATCACATCGAACTCGGCGAGGCCGTGGTCCAGACCATCCGGGAGATGCCCTCGACCCATCACATCCGGCTATTCGAAAACGGCGCCGAACCGACCCATATTGAGCAACTGAGCGAGCACGAGGTAGCGAAAGCGATCGAGTCATTGGCGCAGCACGCCGAATACTTGCGAGTGCTCGATCCCGAAACATCCGTGCGCGAGCAAGCAACAGCACAGATCCATAGCGTCTGCTACCGCGACGGCGAGGACACCGCAGCCGTCCACTTCAGCGAAATCGACGTCCGCGCCTGATCGACCCGCCTACCCCTCGGCGTGCAGCACCGAGTCAGTGTCTTCACCGAGACCCGGCGCGGGAAGTCGCAGCGACCACGGAGTTCTGCTGAACTTGTACGGAGCACCAGGAGCCACCGCCGCGTGACCTAACGCTGGCACCGCGACGACGGCATTCCGGTCCTCACGCACATGCGGATCGCGCACGAGGTCCCCTGGGCCATGCACCGGAGCCCACGGCAACTTTCGCGCCTGGGCCTCATGGAACAACTCTTCGGAATCGGTCTGCGCACAGAACCGCTCGATCACCTCGACGATGTGCTCGGTGAGTTCAGTGCGCGCTTCTGGCGTCGCGTACTCCGCAGACCCAAGGTCTTCGGCGAGCCCGTGCGAGTCCATCCAGTCGACCAGGCCCCGATACCGCCGGTCATCGTCCATATACATCGTCAGGCACATCGCGTACTTACCGTCACGGCAGCGGAAGAGCTGGCGGGAGGTGATTTCCTTCGGATTTCCGTGGCGCGCAGTGTGTCGGCGGACGTGCTCCTGTCGAAACACCCAGTACGGAATGCCCATCTCATTCGATGCGGCCACAGCATCGTGTGCGGCCACATCGACGTACTGCCCCCTCCCCGACGTCTCACGGAACTGCAGCGCGCCCATAATCGCTATCGCGGCCAACGTGCCAGTCATATGCGCGGCCTGTCCCCCTGCCGGGGCGATAGGAAACGACGCGTATCCGGCCTCATCGTCGTAACCGGTCATCGTCATCGTGCCACCGAGTGCGAGTTGCACCAGGTCAGAGGACGCGAACTGTGACCACGGGCCAGCGGGGCCGAATGGAGTGATCTGCGCGTAGACCAGGCGCTCGTTGAGCGAACGCAACTCCGCGTCACCGAGTCCGAGATCCGCCATCGCCTGCGGACCGAGATCCTCAAGGACGACGTCCGCCGAAAGCGCGAGCTTCCGGACAGCAGCACGAGCTGACTCGGATGCAAGGTCAAGGACGACCGAGCGCTTGCTCATGTTGTAATGCCAGAAGAAGAGACTGCGCTCAGGACCTTCGACGTCACCGATGAACGGGGGTACGCGCCGCGCCGGCGCCCCTTCGGGCGGCTCGATCTTGATGACCTCGGCACCCATGTCGGCCAGCAGTTTCCCGCAGTACTGGGCGAGCCCACGATCAATCTCGACGACGCGGAGCCCCGCCAGCGGTCCTGCGGCTGTGCTCGTATCGCCTCCGTTTTCGACACTCACCAGCGTCCCCGATCCATCGGGATGACCCGCGGCGTGCCCTCGGGCCACTCCACGTGCGCTTCCTGTAACGCGTTGATGGATTCGTCGTCCATCTGCAGGATCTCCTTCAAGATGTACTCGTTGTCCTGGCCCAGCAGCGGCCATGTGGGGTGCACTGACGCTGGCGATTCCGACAACTTCATCGCCGGGGTTTCCCATAACCGTTTGCCCAGCAAGGGATGCTCGAGCTCCACCATGAAATCCCGGCATTGAAGCTGCGGATCCTGCTCCACGATTTGCTCGAACGTCTGCATCGCACCGGCAGGGATACCGCGTGCCTGAAGCAGGTACATCAATTCCATCTTGTCGTACTGCATCGTCCATTCCGCAACGTGACGATCCAGGTCGTCCTGGTGCGCGATCCGGCTGTCCATCGTTGCGAACCGGTCCTCCTCTGCCCACGCCGGCGAGGACATGACGGACTTCAACGACGACCAATGCTCGTCATTGAGCACCGTTATTGCGCAATAGTCCCAGTCGGCGGCGCCAGCTGTTGGATAGCAGTTGTACGGAGCACCGACCTCACCTCGAAGACCGACGGCTGCGTCGGCACCCGGCCAGACACTACGGTTTCCCGGCGGAACACCGACCCTGCCGCCGCCCCGGCGATTCACCGTCGAGTCCAGCATTCCCGCACCGCTCAACGCGAGTCCACTTTCCACCTGCGAGATATCGACGTACTGCCCCTGCCCGGTTTTCTTCCTGTGGTACAGCGCCATCATCGCCGCAAGCGCGCCGTGATAGCCACCCATGACATCCATATATGAGAAGCCGATTCCCGCCGGGGATCGACCGGGCAGGCCAGATAGCCCGGTCAGACCGTTGAACGACTGTGCTGTCGGGCCCCACGTGTCATAACTCTGGTAGCGCCCAGAGTGTCCGAACCCAGAAAGGCTCACATAGATGATTTCCGGATTGAGCTCGCGCATCCGCTCGTAGGTCAGCCCCCAACGATCCAGGACGCCCGCCGAGAAGGATTCGGTGACCATGTCCACCCGCGCGATAAGGTCCGCCGCGATTTTCCGCCCCTCTTCGGAGCGCATATCGATCGAAAGGCCGCGTTTTCCAGGATTTACCGTGGCAAAGAAACAGGCACTGTCCAGTGTCGCCGGCACATCGTTAGCGATCATCGTCTTACGCATCATGTCGGGGCGATCCGGCCATTCAACCTTAATGACCTCCGCGCCAAATGCGGCCAAAAACGCGGTAATTGTTGGCCCTGCGACACTCCACGTGAAATCGAGGACGCGGATTCCATCAAGCGCTTTACCCGCGCATTGCGTTCCTTCTACGCTCATACCTCGACTCCTCGGGCGCGCCACTAGTTGGGCGGAGACTTAAGTCCGCTGAGAGATTCTCGATCGCTTCATCGCGAAGCCGTTTTTTGACTGTGACAGCCCACACCATCGATGTCCAGCGCGGAATAGGCAACACCGATGTTGACGAAAACGCAACAGGTCGCCGTCGATAAGTCCGATAGTGTCCTGGCGAGCGGGAGCGGGTTCTCGCGAAGGTTAGTTCCGGGGATTGGAGTTCGCGGCTATGGCAGCGACGGGATTACGGGGCGAGGCCGCAATAATCGGCCTTGTTGAACTACCACCACAGCGCAAGTCGACCAGAGCACCGCGTTTCCCCATGGAACAGTGGGCTGAGCTGGCGAAAGCCGCGCTCGATGACGCCGGCATCGATGCGAGCGCGGTCAACGGCCTGATCTGCGGGCCCATTACCGAGTCCGACCGCTTCGTCCCCTCCACGCTCGCCGAGTACGTCGGGATTCCCAATAACTTTGGCGAACTCGTCGATCTCGGCGGGGCGACTGCCGCTGGGATGGTGTGGCGCGCGGCGGCAGCCATCGAGCTCGGACTATGTGACGTCGTCCTGGCAATCACGCCCGGTTCAGCGATTCAGCCGCGCCCGCCAGAGTCACAAAAGCCCAAGCGACTCCCGTGGCTCGGCGCGTCGAGCAACAACTTCGGCTCGCCCCAGGCGGAGTTCGAAATTCCATACGGAAACCTAGGCCAGAACGGGCCGTACGCACAGATCGCTCGCCGGTACGCCGCCGAGTTCGGCTACGACCCGAGCGCCATCGCGCGCATCTCTGTGGACCAGCGCACGAACGCCTGCGCAACACCTGACGCGGTCTTCTACGGTTCGCCGATCACCGTTGAGGATGTCCTCGCGAGCCCGATGGTGTCCGACCCGCTACACCTGCTCGAAGTGGTCATGCCCTGCCACGGTGGCGCGGGAGTGGTGATCGCCAGCGCCGACATCGCGGAGAAGTCCAAACATCGCCCGGTGCGAATTACCGGGTTCGGCGAGCACGTTTCGTATAAGACCCCGACGTACGCCGACGACCTGCTGCGATCGCCGGTATCAAAATCCGCACCCATGGCGATCGACATGGCCGGTATCGACCGTGCGGACATCGACATCGCTTCTATCTACGATTGCTACACAATTACTGTGCTGATGAGCCTCGAGGACGCCGGATTCTGCGAAAAGGGTCGCGGTATGGATTTCGTTCGAGATCACGACCTCACGTACCGAGGCGATTTTCCGCTAAACACCTCCGGCGGGCAATTATCTTTCGGCCAGGCCGGTATGGCGGGTGGAATGCATCATGTGTGCGACGCGACCCGACAAGTGATGGGTCGCGCCAGCGCACAAGTCCAAGACTGCAATACGGCATTTGTCACCGGCAACGGCGGAATAATGAGCGAACAGGTCGCTCTCATACTCGAAGGGGCTTAGCGTGGATCTCCTCAATTCTCGACCAATGCCGAGTCCGACACCTACTTCGCAGCCATTCTGGGATTCGCTGCGCGAGCATCGGATTCGAATCCAATACTCGCCCTCATCGGGGAGTTACGTATTTTACCCCCGCGTCGTAGCGCCCGGAACACTCGCGGACGACCTTGAGTGGCGCGAGATCGACGGCATGGGAACTCTTTACACATTCACCGTCGCCGACCGCCCGACTGCGCCGCCATGGCAAGGAGCATCACCCCAACTGCTCGCGGTCGTTGAGTGGGACGAAGGTCCGCGGTTCTCCACAGAATTGGTCGACATCGAACCCGACAGAATCGAAATCGGGATGCGGGTGGCTCCGGTGTTTTGCGATGTTCCGGACCAGCAGATAACTCTGCTGCGATACAAGCCCGCCTGATCACCGTCCGGCTCACACCTGCGATCCCTGCGTCGAAAGGAAAACAATCATGGGGCGGTCAGCATCTTTGACTGCAGCGCTACTGGGCGTTGGCTTGATCCTGGCCGGATGCGGTGACGCACCGAGCAACGAGACTGCAGACGTAGGTGAGTATCCGTTCGAACTGCCGCTCGAGGATGACTTCGATCCGAACGCCGAGTTCCGGTACGGATACAACACCGTCTTGTCAGGATGGGACCCGACCAAGAGCGTGAGCGGCGCTGAACTGGTCTGGTATGCACCGGTATACGACCGGCTGTTGTGGGTGGATGAGAACGGCGAATTGCAGCCGATGTTGGCCACGCAGTGGGAGCCGTCCGAAGACCTGTCCTCATTGACGCTGACGCTCCGGGAGGGCCTCACCTTCTCGGACGGGGCGCCGTTCAATGCCGAAGCGGTCAAGTTCAACATCGAGCGAACGGCAGCCGAAGAGAGCACCCTTGCCGGGGAGCTACAGCAAGTCAGCAGCGTTGAGGTCGTCGACGAGTACGTCGTGAAAATCAACGTGACCGGCGGCCTCGGCTCGTTATCGGTCGCCTTGGCGGCACGTCCTGGGATCATGGTGTCGCCGGAGGCGGTGGAGTCCGGTTCGCTCGATGATGCACCAGCCGGAATCGGCCCGTACGTGATGACCGAAACGGTCGCGGGCGACTACGCGACGTTCGAAAAGTCGGCGGACTACTGGGCTCCAGAGGCGCAGAACGTCGCCAAGCGGACCTACCAGTACATGCCGGATGACCAGACACGCTACAACGCGTTGGCCAGCGGCGAGGTGGACGGCGTGTCGATGTCACCGACGATGCTCGACGACGCCCAGCGCGCCGGCCTGCAATCGACGGCTCGCCCGACCGGGCTTTTCCTCTTCCTCGCGCTGAACTCCGCCGAGGGCGAGTTGGACAACCCGGAGGTGATGAAGGCGATCAACATGGCGATCGATCGAGAGGCCATCTCCGATGGGCTCTATGACGGACTGTGCGTACCGCAAATACAGCCCTTTGCCCAAGACAGCCCCGGTTACAGCGACGACCTCGGCCCAGGATTGGACGTTTTCCCGTATGACCCGGATGCGGCCAAGGAAATCCTCGCCGAGCAGGGTGTGGAGAGTCTGTCGCTCAGCGCAGTGACTCCCAACGTCACGATCTACACGAAATTTGCCGAAGCCGTTCAAGCGCAACTCGGCGACATCGGCATCGACGTTTCAGTCTCGCCCAAACCCTCGGCCCAGATCGTCGAAGACTTCACCATCACCAAGTCAGAGAACGCCATGGCGTCGGTCTACACCGGGATCGCCGACCCCGACGGGGTCGTTCAGCAGTTCCTGACACCCGAGGCGCGGTACAACCCCGGCGGAACGACCTACGACACGCTGATCGAACTCGCCGAGCAGGGTGCTGCTCCGGTGGATCCTGCCGAGCGGAACGCTGCCTATGTCAAATTCATGGACGCGTGGGCAGATGCGCCACCGCACGTCGTCCCAGCCTGCATGATCTACATCGCGGCCTCGTTCAGCGAGGAGGTCTCGGGTGTGCTGCAAACAGCCGGCGGGATCACCGATCTCTTGCGCAACGTGGCAATAACTCCCGCCTGAGCGGACTCGAATCATCACCCGCAGCGGACTACCGTACGAAAATGGACATTTTTCGTACGGTAGTCCGCCGCACTTGGTCCTCCAGCCGCGGGCGCGGAGTGGACCCGGTGAAGCGTTGAACATCGAAGAGATCCGTAGCTTCGTCGCGATCGTCACCGCGGGCAGTCTGGGTCGCGCCGCCCCGCAACTATTCGTGTCCCGCTCTGCGCTCAGCAGGCGAATTCGTGACCTCGAGAATCGCCTGTCGGTCGACCTATTCGACCGCACCGCGAAGGGTATGTCGTTAACCGCAGCCGGCGACAGGTTCCTCGTGCACGCCGAAAGGTTGGTGGAGGCCTACGACGACCTGCAGAGGCATGCGACCAACCTGGTCGGCGCGCCATCGCGGGTACGAGTGGGGATCGGTCCGGCTATGAACGCGTGGCTCCGAGACCGAGTGATGACCACTATTCGCGCACGCTGCGGAACAATGTCGATCGAACTAGTACCCGGATCGAACCTGGGATTGATTCGGAGTTTGCACGATAAGGAGATCGACCTCGCGCTGCTGCATCAGCGCCCGATTTCTCCCCAGATATGTTCCGAACGCATTCTCGAACAACCCACGTTGATCGCCCTCGCGAAGAGTCTGCCGCTGGCGCACGCCAGGAGCATTTCGTTACGCGATCTGCGAGAGTTGCCGTTCGTCACCTCGTCTGCGCTGCATTCGGGGACGCCGATGTACTACGCCGCCCTCCGATCGCTGCTCGAGGAGGCCGGCGTCGCGCGGACTATCGACGTGGGGCCGCCGGACTGGTTCGCCATTCGCGACCATGTGGTCGGCGGATCCGGGTTCACCATCGCTGCTATCTCCCCCGAGTCGAACGAGCCGGGCGCGCTCTGGGACTCCGCGACCGTCGTTCGCGAGGTGTCCGATCTGCACCTCAGCCTGAACACGTTCATCGCCTGGAACAGTTCCCTGCCAAGCACCGACGGCGTCCTCGGCCGCTTGGTACAGCCGGTAGTCGACGAGTTCAGCGGCTCCTCCCGGTTGAGCGCCTGATCACGGCGACCGGTACCCGCCAGCGTGGTTCCAGCACTCGGTGAGATAGCCGAGCAGGTAGCGACCACCCTGCAATTGGCGAGTCTGGATTTGGAACGTTTTCGTTCGCGTCTTCGAGCCGTCTTTCTTGGTGCGCCCATTCGGAGTCTTGATGTCAATCGCACCGCGAATGCCAGGGCGAATCTCGGAGATGTCCGCCCACGGAATCAGTACGTAACCCATCTGCAGTCGGGTGATGCCCGTGTCGTCAACGCGCAGCATCGGCTTCGGCACATACGCGAATGCCAGCCAAAACATGGCCAGACCGATTACGGCGAACACCGCGCCGATCGCGAGGACGCCGCCCTCTTCAACGCCCTCGCCGCCCCACGTGGCGACCGGCATCACGATGCCCAGGGCTAACATGAGCGCTCCGCTGCCGATGCACAGGTACTTCAGCGCGTTCGAACGCAGAATTCCTGCCGTTCCCGGTTCGATTTCCTTCGCCCACTGCGGCACCTGCATCGCACACCCCGATTCGGCTCGCCGAACAGCCGTCAAGTGCGCATAGCCTAGCGGCTATTCGAGCGCCGCGAGTGATTCACGGCACCATTCGACCCACATTCGTTCCGTGGCGATTCCGGCGCGCAACACCATCAACTGCATCCGCGAGCGCGGATCTAGGCCATCAGCGAACTGCTTGCGCTCGATATCGACGTACTGTGCGAGCCTCGCCTCGTGCCGCTGAAGATGCTCCCGCAGTAGCGGCCTGATGTCGACGTCCCCGAGCGCGGAGGCGGCCCGAATCTGCACCATCAACGGGTCACGTCGCTTCGGCGCGTCCATCACTTGCAGCGACCAGTCACGCAATTCGTCGGTCCCGGCCGGCAGGACGGCGAACGTACGCGGATTCCCCCTCCCCGGGGGCTCCGGGCAATCGAGCACCGCGATCAACCCGGCGTCCAGCAATTTGTCGAGTTCCCGGTAGATCTGCTGGTGCGTCGCAGGCCAGAAGTAGCCAATCGATCTATCGAAGCGACGCGCCAGCTCGATCCCGGTCGAGGACTTCTCGGTTAGTGCCGTCAGGATCGCGAAGCGCAGCGACATCAGGCGCCGACGAGCGCCTGACGTGCCACGTCGTACTCGTTACGCATCCGCTCCACGAATTCGGCCACCGGCTTCACACCATCGAGTACGCCGACACCCTGACCGCTGCCCCAGATGTCTTTCCAGGCCTTCGCCTTCATGTTGCCGCCGGAGCCGAAGTTCATCTTCGACGGGTCCGAGGTCGGCAGATCGTCGGGGTCAAGACCTGCATTCACGATCGACTTACGCAGGTAGTTGCCGTGCACCCCCGTGAACAGGTTGCTGTAGACGATGTCAGCGGCGCCAGATTCCACCAGCATGGCCTTGTACCGCGGGTCCGCGTTCGCCTCCTCGGTAGCGATGAACGCCGATCCGATGTACGCCATGTCGGCACCAGCAGCCTGCGCGGCGAGAACGTTGCGCCCGTGCGCGATCGAGCCCGACAGCAGCAGCGGACCGTCGAACCATTCACGGATCTCTTGCAGAAGGGCAAATGGAGACTGAGTGCCAGCGTGGCCACCCGCTCCGGCCGCGACGGCGATCAGACCGTCGGCGCCCTTCTCGATCGCCTTGTGCGCGAACTCGTTGTTGATGACGTCGTGCAGCACGATTCCGCCGTACGAGTGGATCGCGTCGTACACCTCCGTACGCGCGCCGAGGGAGGTGATCACGATCGGCACCTTGAAGTCGACGCAGGACTGAACGTCGGCATCGAGGCGATCATTCGAGCGGTGCACGATCTGGTTCACGGCGTACGGCGCTACCGGCTTCTCGGGATGCTGGGCGGCGTACTGCCCGAGTTCGTCCTCGATCCGCTGCAACCACTCGTTCAGCAGCGGCTGTGGGCGCGCGTTGAGCGCGGGGAACGAGCCGATAACGCCGGCCTTGCACTGCGCGATCACGAGCTCGGGGCCCGAGACGATGAACAGCGGAGAGCCCATCACAGGGAGGGCCAGCGGACGGGTCAAGATTTCAGGAAGTGCCACGGTGTTCCCCCAAGGAGTGCGGTTCGTTGCACTCAATGTAGGCAGCACTCCCACCTTTATGCAACAAGTTGCACAGACAGTGAGACCGTCATCACTGCGGATTCATAGTCGACAAAAGCATCTGCGGGGCAGCGAATAACGCTAACCGGCGATTAGCGTTACCCACTGCCCCGCAGAAGGGCGGAAAACTACGACTGGCTCGTCTGAACCTGCTTGCCTTCCTTGGCGTTCGACATGTCGGTGATCTTGTCCCACTTGTCGGCCACATCGCCCATGGTGGGGACGTCGTTGAAGACGTGGCCCTCACTGGCGTAGTACGCCACGCGCTGCACCAGGCCGCCACCGGCGATGAACACCGAACCGGTATCGGTCGACTCGTCGCTCATCAGGTAGCCGACGACCGGTGCGACGTGGTCCGGGCCGAGGGCCTTGAGGCGCTCTTCCGGCATCAGGTCTTCGGTCATCCGGGTAGCCGCGATCGGCGCCATCGCATTTGCGTTGATGTTGTACTTCGCGCCCTCGATCGACAGCGTGTTGATCAGGCCGACGAGGCCGAGCTTGGCAGCACCGTAGTTGGCCTGTCCGAAGTTGCCGTAGATGCCGCTAGTCGAGGTAGCGACCAAAATGCGGCCGTACTTCTGCTCGCGGAAGTGCGGCCATGCGGCGTGGGTGATGTAGTACCCGCCGTACAGGTGCACCTGCTCCACGGCGTTCCACGCGTCGGCGTCCATCTTCATGTAGGACACGTCGCGCAGAATGCCGGCATTGCTCACCACGCCGTCGATGCCGCCGAACGCGTCGATGCAGGTCTGCACGATCGCCTTGCCGCCTTCTGCGCTGGCAACGCTGTCGTAGTTTGCAACGGCCTCGCCGCCCTCTGCGCGGATTTCCTCCACGACGGTGTCGGCCATTGCCGAGCCGCCACCGGAGCCATCGCGGGCGCCACCGAGGTCATTGATGACGACCTTAGCCCCTTCGCGCGCCAGCAACTTGGCGTATTCGCGGCCAAGGCCGCCGCCCGCGCCAGTTACAACGATCCGTCGTCCTGCAACACCGGTCATGCTGTGTCCTTTCCTCTCGACGCGCCTCATTGCGCGCCAACACGTCCGTCTTTGAGCATTCTTCTCTCGCGGGCACTATGGCAACCATGGCCGATCTGTGAGTCCCGTCATACGCTCGAAGCATGCCACGCTCACAACCACCCGCGATCACGACTCTAGGTGCACTGCGTGCGAGCGGTCACGAGTACCGCACCGTCAAGCAGGAGCTCCGCGAAAACCTCCTGTCCCGACTACGCGCGAGCGAACCTTCGCTGCCCGGTCTGGTCGGGCTGGAAGACACTGTCATCCCCGAGGTCGAACGCACCTTGCTCGCCGGTCACGACCTGGTGCTGCTGGGCGAACGCGGCCAGGGCAAGACCCGATTGATGCGGACGATCGCCGGACTACTCGATGAGTGGACGCCGGTCATCGAAGGCTCCGAGATCAACGAGCACCCGTATGAGCCAGTGACGCGCGGCAGCATCGCCCGCGCCACCGAACTCGGCGACGATCTGCCGATCAGTTGGTGGCACCGCGATGATCGGTACGGCGAGAAACTCGCTACGCCGGATACCAGCGTGGGTGATCTGATCGGCGATATCGACCCCACCAAGATTGCCGAAGGCCGCCTGCTCGGCGACCCGGAGACCGTTCATTACGGTCTGCTCCCCCGGTTCAATCGCGGCATCTTCGGCATCAATGAGCTGCCGGACCTTGCCGAACGCATCCAGGTCGGCCTGTTCAACGTGCTGGAGGAGCGCGATATCCAGATCCGCGGTTACGCGCTGCGTCTGCCCCTCGACCTGATGCTGATCGCCTCGGCCAACCCCGAGGACTACACGAACCGCGGCCGCATCATCACCCCGCTGAAGGACAGATTCGGTGCCGAAATCCGCACTCACTATCCCGAGACGATCGACGCCGATATCGCGCTGATCCGGCAGGAGGCCGAACTGACCGCCGCGGTACCCGACCACCTGCTGCGGGTCATCGCCGAACTCACCACCGGGTTACGCAGCTCCCCGGCGATCGACCAACGGTCCGGGGTCTCCGCGCGATTCTCCATCGCGGCCACCGAGGCCGTGTCCGCTTCGGCGCTGAGACGCGGCGCGATCGTCGGCGAAGCCGCGCCGGTCGCGCGGATCGGCGATATACCAGCGATACTCGGCACCTTGCGCGGGAAGCTAGAGTTCGAAATGGGCGAGGAAGGCCGCGAGGACGACGTCCTGGAACACGTAGCGCGAATGGCCACGGCGTCGGTATTCCGTGAGCTGCTCACCGGCGTGGATCTGTCCTCATTTACCGCCGTCTTCGCCGAGGACGACGGCACGACGATTGAGACCGGAGCGCTGGTCCCTGCCTCAGATCTATTGCGCCAACTCGACCGCGTCGAGGGTCTGTCTACCGTGCTCACCAAGCTCCAGGTCAGCGAGGACGACGTGACACCTGGACAGGTGGCAGCGGCGATCGAGTTCGTGCTCGAAGGCCTCTATCTCACCCGTCGGATATCCAAGAGCGCCTTGGACACCGGCAACACGATCTACGGCAGCTGATCATGGCGCACCGCAGTAGGCGATTCTCGTACGGAGCGTGGCGCGAGGGACCGGACCCCTTGGCTCCGCCGTACGATGTGCGCGCCGCCGTGGAGGATCTCGGCAAGAACATGCTCGCTGGCAGCAATGCCCGCGATGCGCTGCGAGAACTGCTGCAACGTGGCGTCGGTGATCGACCCGGCCTGGCCCAGTTGCGCGAACAGTTGCGGCGGCGGCGCGAGGAATTACGGCGCCGCGGAAACCTCGGTGGCGCAGTCGATCGTGCCCGCGGGCAACTCGATCAAGCTCTCGCTCTCGAACGCGATCAGCTCGCCCGCGAGGACACCGAAGACGCGCGATTCGCCGAACTCGAACTCGACACACTTCCCGACTCGGTCGCCCAGGCAATGCAGTCGTTGACGAACTACGCGTGGCATTCGCCGGAGGCGAAGGAACTTTACGACCAGATCAACGCCGGCTTGCGCGACGAGATCCTCAATCATCAGTTCGACGGGCTCAAAGATGCCTTGCAGAACCGCGATCCACAGCAGATGCAGGCGTTGCAAGAGATGATGCAAGACCTCAACGAACTACTGTCGGCCCACGCCCGCGGCGAGGACACCGACGAGCAGTTCGCTGACTTCATGGACAAGCACGGCGACTACTTCCCCGATGATCCAAAGAACGTCGACGAACTCATCGACCAACTCGCCCAGCGGCAAGCCGAGACCGAACGGCTGCTGCGCTCGCTGAGCCCTGAGCAGCGCGCCGAATTGATGTCACTGATGCAACAGGCGTTGCAGGATGCGGGACTCGCCGAGCAGATGGAGCAACTCGGCAAGAACCTGCAGTCGCTACGCCCGGGAATGATGCGCGGGAGGCCGATCGAAGGAACTGGCGACGAGCCGCTCGGCTACGGCGAGGCGACCGGCATGATGGGCGAACTGTCGGACATTGACGCCCTCGAACAACAACTTTCCCAGCAGCATATGGGATCCACGCTCGACGACGTGGATGTCGATGCGCTTGAGCGACAACTCGGCAGTCAGGCGACTGCACATCTGCGAGCGCTGCGCGAACTGGAACAGGAGTTGGAGCGGCAGGGCTGGCTGCGGCGCGATGGATCGGCGCTGAAACTCACCCCGAAAGCGCTGCGGCAACTCGGCGAGGCAACGTTGCGCCGGATCTTCGCCGATCTCGAAGCAGGTCGCGCCGGTGACCACGACGACCAGCGAGTCGGCGCGGCCGACGAACGTACCGGCGCCTACCTGCCGTGGACGTTCGGGACCGAACAGCCGATTGACGCCGTTCGCACCGTCACTAACTCGGTATTGCGGCGTGCGGGCTCCGGCGACGACGGCGGACCGCGACTGCACGTGGACGACTTCGTGATCGCCGAGACCGAACGTCGTACGCAAGCGGCAGTAGCGCTGTGCGTCGATCTCTCGTTCTCGATGGTGCAGCAGGAACGCTGGGAGCCGATGAAGCAGACGGCGCTGGCATTGGCGCATTTGATCGAAACGCGCTATCGACAGGACGCGTTGGAGATCATTGGGTTCAACCTCATGGCGCGACGCCTATCTGCGCTGGAACTTGCCGAGATCGAACCGGAGTGGGTCCAGGGTACGAACCTCGAACACGCCCTGGTGCTGGCCGGACGGCACGTACGGCGGCACCCGGAGGCCGAACCGATCATCCTCGTCGTCACCGACGGCGAACCGACGGCGCATCTGGTCAACGGCGAGCCGTGGTTTGAATACCCGCCGAGCCCAGATTGCGTGCGCAGTACGGTCGCCCAGGTGGACGCGTTAGCGCGGTACGGCGTGACCCTGAATATCTTCCGTCTCGGCAGCGATCCGGGGCTGGAGCGGTTCATCGACGCGCTCGCCCGTCGCGCTGGCGGGCGCGTGCTCGCGCCCAGCCTGGAGCATCTCGGCCAGTATGTCGTCAGCGACTACCTCCGCGCTCGCACTGGCCGCCGCTGATCGAGGAAGCGATGACGTACGCCCGGTGACGACCAGGGCCCGCGGTAAACGACCGCGGGGCGCTGCGGCCGGTGGTTAAGCAGCCGGTCCTCGACCGAATGGGCCGAGTGGGTGGGGTTGATCAGCCGTTGCGGAGCTTCGCTTCGTGCAGCCATTCAGACGTGTCGGCCCGGTCCGAACGCCAGTTATTGATCGGGTGCGCGGTGTCTTCGTATCCGATGGCCAGACCGCAGAACAGCATCACGTCCTCGGGCCAGTCCAGCGTCTCGTACGCCACCTGGTGCCAACTCGTCCACGCCTCCTGTGGGCAGGTCGCCAGACCGCGCTCGGTGGCCAGCAGCATCACGTTCTGCAGGTACATGCCCACATCTGACCACTGCGGCGGACCCATCCGCCGCTCGATGCCGACCAGCACGGCCGCGGGGGCGCCGAAGAAGTCGAAGTTATTGCCGAACTGGTTGATCCGACCTGCCTTATCCTCGCGCGGGATGTCGATCGAGGCGTACAGGTCCTGACCGTTCTTGAATCGACGAGAGCGGTACGGCTCCCACAGGTCCTGCGGATAGACGTCGTACTCACCGCCCTGCCCCATGGGATGGTCGGCCCGCAGCTCGCGAACCTTGTCACGGAACGTCTGCAGGACGTCGCCGGTGAGCACCCAGATCCGCCACGGCTGCACGTTGCCGCCGGACGGCGCGAGCGCGGCGTCCTTCAGTAGCTGCTGGACGTCGGCCGGATCGACCTGCTGTGCGGTAAAGGCGCGCACCGACTTGCGAGTCGAGACGGCTTCGGAAACGGACATACCCATGAAGAGGGCTCCTTGATCCTGGTTGTACGACGGTTGGATGTTGACTCGACGGCGATTATTCGTCGCCCACGCGCACGATAACTTTGCCCATCGCGCGGCGACCGCTCATCCGGGTGAACGCCTCCACCACCTCGGACATCGGCACCGGCTCGTCGAGTGCGGGTTTCAGCTCACCAGTGGCGAGCCAGCCCGCCAATTGCTCGTTCAACGCTCGCCACACCTCCGGCTGACGGCGCGGGACCTGAGCGAGGTCCACGCCCACCAGCGAGGCGCCCTTGAGCAGCGCGATGTTGTAGCGCGCGGACGGGATCTCGCCGGACGCGAACCCGATGACTAGCAATCGCCCGCGCCAGCCCAGAGCGCGAAACGCCTCAGCACCGAGGTCGCCACCGACCGGATCAAACACGATGTCGATCTGCGGGTGCTTCTCCTTCAGCGCCGCGCGCCATCCCGGATCGCTTGAGTCGATCGCGTCGTCCGCTCCGGCGCCGAGTGCGAACTGGCGTTTCGTATCGGTCGATGCTGCCGCGAGCACCCGTAGCCCGAGCAGTTTGCCGATCGCGATTGCCGCCGTGCCCGTGCCGCCGGATGCCCCGAGCACCAGCATCGTCTCGCCCGCTGTCGCTTGGGCTCGGTCGGCCAGCGCGTACAACGCGGTCAGGTAATTGACGCGGAAGGCCGCACCCACGTCGAACGAGACACCGTCCGGGAGCAGGCTGGTCGCCTCGGCCGAGGCCACGGCGTACTGCGCCAACCCACCGCGGGGAAGCTGAGCGGTGACCCGGTCACCGAGGGCGAACCCCGAGACGCCTTCGCCGACTTCGGCGATCCGCCCGCTGACCTCCGATCCTGGGATGTACGGCAGCGGGTCCTTCGTTTGGTAGAGCCCCTGCACCTTCAACCCGTCTACGAAGCCGAGGCCCAAACTGACTACCTCGACGAGTACCTCGCCCGGCCCAGGGGCCGGGCGAGGGGTCTCGGTGACGACGAGCGCCTCAAGCGGGCCGTACTCGTTAACGACAACAGCGCGCATTGCGGCGGTCACGTGTTAGTCGACGAACATTCCGGCCAGGCGCTCGCGAGTGATCTCACGGGCCTGGGCCACAATGCGGTCGACGAGTTCCTGCACGGTCGGGATGTCGTAGATCAGACCGGCGACCATGCCACAGGACCAGCCGCCGGCTTCCATCTCACCGTTGACCATGATACGCGGGTATACGCCAGCAACCTCAGGAGCGATGTCCTCGAAGGTGATCTTGTCGCCCAGCGTGCGCTCCTTCTCCAGCAAGCGCTCGACAGCCGCGTTGGTCAGCACGCGCTCGGTGTTGCGCAGCGGGCGCATGATCAGCCGCGTGTCCATCTCGGAGGCGTTAACGAGGGCCTGCTTCACGTTGTCGTGAATCGGGGCTTCCTTCGTCGCCATGAATCGGGTGCCCATGTTGATACCTTCGGCGCCCATCGCGAGAGAGGCAGCGAGCGAGCGGCCATCGGCCTGCCCGCCCGAGGCGATGAACGGGATCTCCAGCTCGTCCTGCGCGCGCAGCAGCAGGATCATGTTGGGGATGTCGTCCTCACCCGGGTGACCCCCACATTCGAAGCCGTCGACGCTGACCGCGTCACAACCGATGTCCTGCGCCTTGAGCGAGTGGCGCACCGTGGTGCACTTGTGGATCACCTTGATGCCATTGTCCTTAAGGATCGGCAGCCACTTTGCCGGGTTGTTACCGGCGGTCTCCACGATCTTCACACCGCTGTCGATGACGGCCTGCACGTACGCCGGGTAGTCCGGCGGGTTCAAGGTCGGCAGGAAGGTCAAGTTGACCGCGATCGGGTTCGAGGTCATGTCCTGCGCCTTGGCAATCTCATTCGCCAGGTCGCCGGGAGACTTCTGCGTCAGTGCCGTGATGGTGCCAAGTCCGCCCGCGTTCGACACGGCGGCGGCCAGCTCCGCGAGGCCGACATAGTGCATGCCGCCCTGAACGATCGGGTACTTGATGCCGAGCATCTCGGTAATCTTCGTCTTCATGCCGCTCCCTGGTAAGAAGATTTGCGTGTCCAAAGGTGTTTACCACGCGGGCGTGCCGGTTCTGCGAGCACCCGGATACCAGTGCGCAATTGTCCGGGCTGTTCCTCAGCGTTTCTCACGTCGGCCGCACCCGCTAGGGTGCTTAGCGAGCGCCCACTACAACTCAGTACACCACATTCGGGCCGGCGGGTGCCTGCTCGACGAACAGAAGGAGCTCCATGAGCGACTACAGCGAGATCATCTATGAGGTGGCCGACGGCATCGCGACCATCACCCTGAACCGCCCCGAGCGCCTGAATGCGTTCACCGGCACCATGTGCCAGGAGTTGGCGAATGCCTACAAGACTGCCGATGAGGACGACAACGTGCGCGTCGTGATCGTGACCGGTTCGGGTCGCGGCTTCTGCGCTGGCGCCGACCTGGAGAAGGGCGGCGACACCTTCAACGCGAAGGACCCGAGCCGCGCCGACCGCGCCCAGACCATCGGCACGATCAACGGCTTCCCGCGGGACGGCGGCGGTTTCACCTCGCTGGCGACCGCGGCGTGCCGCAAGGTCGTCATCGGCGCGATCAACGGACCCGCCGTCGGTATCGGCGCCACGATGACGTTGCCGATGGATATCCGCATCGCTGCGGAGTCGGCTCGCTTCGGCTTCGTATTCGCCCGTCGCGGCCTCGTCCCGGAAGCAGCATCGAGCTGGTTCCTGCCGCGCGTCGTCGGCATCTCGCAGGCGATGGAATGGGTCGCGACCGGACGCGTCTTCGGGGCCTCCGAGGCGTTGTCCGGCGGTCTGGTCTCTCGCGTCGTCCCGGACGATCAGCTGCTGGCCACGGCCCGTGAACTGGCCAAGGAAATTGTAGACAACACGTCGGCGGTCTCGGTTGCGCTGTCCAGCCAGTTGCTGTGGCAGATGCTTGGCGAGTCTTCGCCGTGGGATGCACACCGTGCCGATTCCCGCGCGATCTACGAACTTGGCCAGGGCAAGGATGTCGCCGAAGGCGTCATGTCGTTCCTGGAGAAGCGCGCACCGCAGTTCCCGGGCAAGCCGAGCGTTGACTTCACCGACACCGTGCCGCGCTGGCCGGCACAGCCCGACGACGTGACCTCGGGTTCCTAACTGCTCAGCCGAGGAGAATGCGGTGGGCCGCACCTCGCTATCAATCAGATAGCGGCGTGCGACCCACCGCATCGTCGTTATATCGGCGAACTAGACCTCAAGGTTACGCCTGCGAAACCATATCGAGGAAACTCGGGTACAGCATCGTGCACATGAGCACGCCGGCTACGACGAGGACGACGCAGGCGATCAGCGCCACAACCTTCGCCGCAGCTCCGCGGCCATTCACCAGCGCCTGCAACGCCAGCACGATCGCGAAGATCGCCAGCCCGACGCCCAAAGCGAGCGACAGCGCCCCCATCTGAATTTCTTGGTCAGTGCCCGCTACCGACGCGTCAGTCAGCTCCGACTTTCCTAGCCCATAGGCGATTCCGCCGCTAAAGGGAACCAACAGCAGTAACCACAGCAACTTCTTCGAGCTCGCGCGGCGTTCAGTCATGAGGCTTGATACTAAGCGAGCAGCACGGAGGCGGACCGACTACTCCGCACTATTCGCCGCGTATGGCTCGGTGACCCGTCGCTTCGTCCTACCCTTCGCGCGCGGCGCGCAACTCGTCGTAGTTCTCGTAGGACGCTTTGACGATCGCATGGTTCAGCAGCATCTCTGCCACCTGCCGCTCACCGGTTGAGTCGAAGAACCGCGTGCGGATCCAATAGCCTTCGGTGCGCTTACTCTCCGACAGAGCCACGATTTCGCGGCGCAACACGTATTCTTCGCCCACGAACAGCGGACCGTCGATCATCCGGATCTCCTGGTCGGCGAACAGCCCGACCGCGGGGCCTTTTACCGGCCAGCCGGCTTGACGGTTCGAGTACTCGCCAAGTACCGAGACCATCTCCAGCGGCACGATCGCACGCCCCCACGGAGAGGACGACGGATCGCTGTACCACGGTGAGGACTCGGTGATCACCTTCAGCTTCTGGTTCAGCGAGAACGGGTAGAGATTGCCCATGTGCTGATCAGGATCCATCCGCACTACCTCGTCCTGCGCACCGGTCATGCCCACCTCGAGGTCCTCCAGGACGAGGAGATTGCCGGCCGGTCGCAGCGACTTCAGCCGACTCTCCAGCAGAGTCTCCCCATCGCCGAGGCTGGCCGATGCGTCCTGGACCGCGGTGCCGTCTTCCTTTTCCACCCAGGCACGGGTCGGGCCGTTGGGCTTCTGCGGCCACTCGACAAACGCCTTGGTCTTCTCCCCCTCGACGACCATGTTCTGGTAATGCGCGGAGATGCAGCCGCGCTCGAACCACGCCTGACCGTAGATCTTCTGCATCAACGGCGGATACAGGCTGAAGTGCGTCGGGCCCTCGATCGGCCCGGCGCGGAATCCGAGCTCCTGTGCCTTTGCATCGTCGTGGATCGAGTTGTGTCCGCCGTACTCCTGGTCTTCGAGCATCTGCACGGGGGCACGCAGTGGGCCGGACAAGGTGATGGGTGTCGTGAACGTCATGCCCGCAGTCTAGGAACTCGCACAAGTACCGACCCACCTCGCGACCCAGACGCATCCGCGCCTGCCTCAATCGGTGACCTTGATGACGAGCCCTGAGCCTTATCGCGCACGGATGGGCAGACTTGGGGCTGGACGGCGGGCAGAACGAGCCCTGAGCGTTACAGCGCGCGAGCCAGGCTGCGGCGTAGCAACCAACTGCCCAACACCAGCAGCACGACGGCCATCGCGGCGAGTACACCGAGCATGGGCAGTATGTCGACCAGTCCCCCGCCGTGCCGCTGGACCTCCGCGAAGGCGTCGTAGCCCCAGGCGTGCGGGGTGATGTGCGCGATCTTGCGCATCGAGTCGGAGAAGATTTCCAACGGCACCATCCCACCTCCGATCGCGGCCAGCACGAGCCCAATCCCAACGCCGGCGCCCACCGCGGCACCGTCGCTGTCCAGCGCCGAACCGAGCACCATAGATGCCCCTGCGGCGACGAGCGCTACCGCAGCGAGTATCAGGAGCGAGAGCGCGAGATTGCCCCAATCGACGCCAAATAGCAACCAGGACGCGAGCATGATGTAAGCGCCCTGGAAGACCGCGATTGCCCACCGCCCCAAGACCTGCCCGAGCACGACATGCAACGCGTTCACGGGTGCGGCGAGCGTCCGCGCCAGCACGCCCTCGCGCCGCGCGCTGATCAGCGTCGAGGCCCCCGCGAGCGATGTGAGGAAGACGAACAGCAGCAGTTGCGAGGACGCTCCCAGGTCGAATTGACCCAGCCCTTGAAATTCCTGCGCAATTTCGTCGACGTCGGTGACGACGAGCTGCGGTCCGCCGTCCGCCGGCAACGCATCGAGCGCTGCGGACGCATCATCGGCCCCGGCACCCGCGGCCTGCAGGGCATCGAGTTGGTGCGCGCGCAGGTCCAGCGATGTGACCGCCACGCGGATCTGTTCGGCCACCGCGGCGCTGCTGGAATCCGATCCGGAGATCAGGGTGATGTCGGTCGGATCCCCCGCGGCGTACGCCGCAGTGGCTTGCTCGGACAGATCGATTCCGGCGCTGGAGCGTCCGCGCGCCACCTGCGCGAGCATCTCGTCGTGCTCGGCGAACTCGACCTCCAGCCCAGAATCTTCAAGTTCGGCAACGAGTTCGGAACGTAGTTCTCCATCGGCGCCGCTGACGGTGACCGTCGACGACGGACCGCCACCGAACTGCGAACCGATCACGAATACCAGCAGCAGCGGCAGGATGAATACGAAGAAGATGTTGCCCTTGTCCGCTACGAAGCGCTTCAGTTCGGCGATCGCGATCGCGAGTATGGCGCTCATCCGCGCGCTCCCCGGTCAGGAACCAGCCGGGCAATCAGGGCGGCCACCACCGCGAAGCCCAGCATGATCGCAACTGGCGCACCGACGTCACTCAATCCCCCGCCACCACTGGAGATGCCCAGTCCACGCACCAGCGCGGCCACCGGGTTCAGGTCAAGAATCGCACCGATCACGCCGGACGCGCTGAACTGCACGAAAGCGCCGCCCGCGATACCGAGCACCATCGCCAGCATGGTCTGGATGATGTTGGCCTGCTCGGCAGTTTTCGCCAATCGCGCCACGATGAACGTGAGCGCGGTCGTCGCGAGCACCGCGCACACGATCAGCACGGCGACCACCAGCGCCGAGCCGAAATCAACATCGAACAGCAGGCCACCGGTGATCAGCAGCACCGAGGTGGCCACAACGCCCAGCACGAAGGAGCTGATGGCCTTCGCTAGCACCGGGAACATCCGCGGCATGGGCATCGAGTACAGCCGCGCCAACGTGCCGTTCTGGCGTTCCTCCATCAGCGCGAGCACACCAAAACTGACGGTGAACATCAAGAACAACCCGGCCTGCCCAGCGACCAGCGCACCGCTTGGGTCGAGTTGCTCGGAAGACGCCTGTCCCTCGGTCAGGCTGACCGCGCTTTGACTACTCAGAACCTCCTGCACGATCGCGTCAGGCTGGATACCGAGCTCTCCGGCGGCCTGCGCGGCATTCGCGGCGGCACCAACCCGATCCAGATAGCCCTGCACCGCCGAAAGCACCACGTCCGATTCGAGCCCGGCACCGTCACCCTCGATGACGTCCAACTGGCTCGGTTCGGCAGCGATCGCGGCGTCGGTAAAGCCATCCGGGACGATGATGCCCAGCTTCGCGTCGCCGGATTCGGCGAGTTCGTGCACTTCTTCGGCGTCCGCCGCCGTCACCTCGATGTCGATGCCGAGCTGCGGCAGCATCTCCTCCAGCGCCTGCCCGAGCTGATCGTTTTCGGGCACTGAGATCGCCACGGTGGCCTTCTGCAGTTCCTGGTTCATCGCGCCACCGATAACGAAGTTCAGCGCGATCATCAGCCCTAGTGGTACGCCGATCGCGAAGATCAACACGGACTTATCACGGATCCGCTGGCGCAGGTCCGCGATGACCAAGGTGAGCAGTTGCGCCATCCTCAGTCCCGCAAGGCTTTGCCGGTCAGGTGCAGGAAGACCGCTTCTAGGTTGGGCCGGCTGACCTGAACGTCAGCCAGTCGCATCCCGGCGGACGTCGCCTCGGTGACGATCTGCGCGATTGCGGCGGGCGCGTCTCGGACCGTGAGTCGCAATCCGCCGGAATCCTGCTCGACCCGCGATACCCGCTCTAAGTCGCGCAATGCGCCGGCGGCTGCCGCTAGCTCTCCGGTGCCGCGCAGGTCGATGTGATCGACCCCGCCGGTGAGCGTGATCAGTTCATCCCGGGTGCCCTCGGCTTGGAATCTTCCGGAATCGATGATCGCGATCCGGTCGCACAGCCGTTCGGCTTCCTCCATGTAGTGAGTCGTATAGAGGACGGCCATACCTTCGCCCGCCAGCGCCTCGACGCTCTCCAGGATCGCGTTACGTGACTGCGGGTCGACGCCGACAGTCGGCTCATCGAGAATCAGCAAACGTGGTCGATGCAGCAGCCCGATACCGATATTCAGCCGCCGTTGCATACCGCCGGAGAACTCCTTGACGGCACCCTTCGCGCGGTCGGCTAACCCCACCAGGTCGAGGATCTCATCGACGCGCTTACGCAGGTGCGCCCCGGTGATCCGTTGCAGGCGGCCAAAGTAGCGCAGATTGTCACGCGCGCTGATGTCCGGGTAGATGGCCATTTCTTGAGGCACGAGCCCGATGTGTCGCTTGGGAGCAATCGCGTGCGGGCCCATGCGCTCACCGACCACACTCACCGAACCTTCGTCGGCACCCAATAGTCCGGCAATCATCGAAATAGCGGTGGTTTTCCCCGCGCCGTTAGGCCCGAGCAATCCGTAGGTCTCGCCCGCGGCGATCTGAAAGGAAACCCCGTCCACGGCGACCCGTTCGCCGAAAGACTTTCGTAACTCCGACACGAGCAGTGTCGGCTGGTCGGTACTGAGTCGCGCGGTGCTGGTTTCGGTCTGCGGCACACTTACTCCCGCGGTCGGTCTGGTCGCTGCGGATTGTCACCTGACATCGGTAACCCTCTCATACGTCCGCCGTCCGCCGATGTAGTTGAAGTGGCACGCGCCGCGTGGGCCTGTCAGGATCTAGGTATGGCCACCGCAGCGGTCGATTTCTCCAGGATCTTGCACGTCGACCTCGACCAATTCCAAGTCTCGGTCGAGCGCCGGCGCAACCCGTCGCTCGTCGGGCAGGTCGTCGTGATCGGCGGCAACGGGGATCCGACGGAAGCGCGCAAGGTGGTGACCTGTGCGTCGTACGAGGCGCGCTCGCTTGGTGTGCACGCGGGCATGCCGTTGCGTGCGGCGTACCGCAAGATCCCTGATGCGGTATGGCTGCCGGTCGACCAACAAGCCTATGAGGACGCCTCGGCGCAGGTGATGGATACGCTGCGCGAAGTGGCGCCCGCCGTCGAAGTATGGGGATGGGACGAGGCGTTCGCCGGGACCGATTCGACCGATCCGGTCGCGCTGGCGACCGCGGTACGTCAGAGGGTGCACGAGCAGACCTCGCTGGCGTGCGCGGTAGGGGTCAGCGACAACAAGCAGCGCGCCAAAATGGCCACCGGATTCGCCAAACAGACCGATGCAAGAATCTTCGTACTCGACGAGCAGAACTGGCTGCCGCTGATGGGCGATCGGCCGTGCATCGACCTGTGGAGCGTCGGGCCGCGGATCTCCGCACGATTAGACGCAATCGGGGTGCACACTGTGTCCGAGTTGATCGACACTCCACGCGAGGTGCTGCTGGATGCATTCGGCCAACACCAGGGCACGTGGCTGTACGTGCTCTCACGCGGATGGGGCGACCGCAGCATCACGACAGTCCCCGAGGCGGCCAAGTCTCACAGCAAGGTGGAGACTTTCGCGGAGGATCTGCGCGGATACGATGAAATGGCGGGCCAACTCAGGCGGCTCACGGCCGAACTGCACCAGCAAATCCTGCGGGAGAACCGGATCGTGTTTCGCGTCGCCGTGACGATACGAACAGTGACCTTCTGGACCAGAACCAAGTCACACAAATTGGCTGAGCCAACCACAGAACTGGACGTTCTGGAACGCGAAGTCCTTGCATTACTGACCAAATTCGAGGTTGAGAAACCAGTTCGACTACTCGGGCCCCGCTTCGATCTTCTACCCGTGGACGAGACGGTGACCGGGCCGCCGTAATGACGGAATAGCTCGCGCTACTCTACGAACGCGCCATCTGTACCACTCGATACAGTTTTGAAGGCATCGCCGTACACCTCGTCAAAGGTCGCGAATATCAAGTCGAACGGCAAGTCCTCAAACTCACCGCGCTGATCAACATATTCCATATGCCGATTTCCCGCCTCATCGAACGGATGCATCAACGCGTCGGTGGTGCCGTCAAAATCAAGCACCTTGGTTCCGAACCGTTCACAGAGTTCCCTATTGAACGCTGAACTCGCCTTACGCCAAGCGCCGTCGATCCAGATCAATGAGTAGCCGTGGAACACGAATAGATCGGTGCCCATCGTCTCCTGCAACTTCTCACTCTGGAGGTGATTGCGGACATCGGCAAACCCCAGCGCAGCGGGAATCCCAGCCGCGCGACATAGCGCCGTCAACAACACTGACTTGGGCACGCACCAGCTCGAGGAGGATCTAAGAATCGCGCTCGCGGTGTAATCGGACTGATCGTAGGAGACGCCGTACGGGTCGTATCGCCACCCATCCCGGACGGCTAAGAACAGCGCGACCGCCTTCTCTCGATCTGTACGCGCACCGGCATCGGCAACGATCTTCGCCGCGTGCTCGACGACCTCCGGGTGGTCCGAGTCGATGAATCGGGACGGAGCGCTGCAGGCGTCGTTCGGCGGCGTCGCAACCGTATTCGCGGTAGTCATGATCGCATTGTTGCACCGCGTACCGCGCACGTCGCACCTACTCATCACGCGCTATGGTGCGGAACACACCGCCAAACGTCGAGACATCTAGTTGAAAGAGGCCCGCGATGCCCATGTACGAGTTTGAGGGAAAGGCGCCGCAGATCCACGCCACGGCGTTCATTGCACCGACTGCCAGCCTGATCGGCGACGTACAGGTCGAGGAGGGCGCATCGGTCTGGTACGGCACGGTGCTGCGTGGGGATTTCGGGCCGATCTTCATTCGTCGCGGGGCAAATGTGCAGGACAACTCGACGCTGCACGGCGGCCCAGATGGCACCGAAATAGGCGAAGGTGCCACCGTCGGACACAATTGTGTGGTGCACGGCGCGCATGTCGGAAAGGAAGCGTTAATCGGTAACGGCAGCATCGTGCTGGACGGCGCGCACATCGGCGATGGCACGCTCATCGCCGCAGGGTCAACTGTCACTCCCGGGACTCAGATCGGGGATTTTCGAATGGCGCTAGGCACGCCAGCGCAAGATCGCGGCGAGATCAGTGGTGGGCCCCAGAAATGGGCGACCACGAACCAACAGATCTACCGCGATCTCGCACAACGTCATCGCGCCAGCATTGTCGACGTGACTTAAGCCTGTTCGTAGGCATCCAATACGTGACGCGGCACCCGACCGCGATCACTCACCTTGTAGCCGTTCTCGCGCGCCCACACCCGCACCGCACCAAGGTCGACACCACTCGTGCGCACCGACCGAGCTCGCATACCGCGCATTCCGCTGATCTTTACGCCCGACTCGATGAATTCGCTCAGCGCATCCCGCAGACGTTCACGGTTCTCTTCGGAAAGGTCGATGCGCCATGTCTCACCATCGAGCGAGAACGTCACCTCACGGGCATCCTCGGTGCCGTCGATATCGTCAACGACAACAGTCCTTCGCGCCATACACGCACTCCTTATGAATTGGCTGCCGCAGCGCTTTTCACTCGCGGCCATGCGCCTATTATTGACGATTTATCGCCCAAATAGGGCGATTATTGATTTTCTCGCACACGCACATTACCTATTCGTTTTAGGTACGTGCCATGCGACGCCCCGCCCCCGCGTACCTGATTCGCGTGTCATATTGTGGGCCACAACATAGGAGGCTGAATGGCCGAGTCACTACGCTCGCTGCTCGAGACGTTACGTATCCCCGCGATCGCGGCGCCAATGTTGCGGGTTTCGGAACTGGATCTAGCGCTCTCCGCCTGCCGCGCTGGGATCGTCGGCTCGTTCCCCACCGTGAACGCTCGCACCACCGATCGCCTCGATGAGTGGCTTGGCACCCTCGACGACGCGCAGGCCGATGGCGCCGCGCCGTACTGCCCTAACTTGATCATCAAGGCGCCCACGCTGACCGAACACCTCGCGGCGATATGCGCACACGAGACGAAACTGGTGATTACCAGCGTCGGTTCGCCTGCACCCGTTGTCGGCCCGCTGCACGACGCCGGCGCCTACGTGCTGGCCGACGTCGGCAGCGTCGCACACGCGAAACGCGCGGCCGCGGTCGGCGTGGACGGGCTGGTCTTGCTCACTGCCGGAGCCGGCGGGCAGACCGGTTGGCTCAATCCGTTCGCCTTCGCTTCAGCGGTCCGCGAGTTCTTCGACGGCGTACTGATCGTCGCCGGCGGCATGTCGGACGGCGCATCGCTGCTGGCGGCGCGCGCCGCAGGGTACGACGCCGGTTACCTCGGCACGAAACTCATCGCGACCAATGAGAGCGCGGCAGCGCCGGCGTACAAGCAGATGCTGGTGTCCAGTTCGATGGACGACGTGATGCTGACTCGCGCATTCACCGGTCTGCAGACAAATATGTTGCGTCCCTCGATCGCCGCGGCCGGGATCGACCCCGACGAGCTCGATGAGCACATCACCCCAGACCTCGCCGGTCGCCTCTTTGGGCAGACCTCCGACGGCCCACGTCGCTGGCAGGACATCTGGAGCGCCGGCCACACGGTCTCCGGAGTTGGCGAACTGAGCTCGGTCGACGAGATCGTCGACGAGTTGGAACGGCAGTACGTCGCCGCCCGGCGCCACGTCCATACTCTCACCGCAGACCCGCGCTAAATGCCATGACTTGCCAGCAGGAGGAGCAATGCAGCTGAACGACCATCAGGGTGGACCCACGATGGCCAGGTTGACCCGCCGCACACTCACGGCGCACCCCGATCGCGTCGCGTTCTCTTGGGACGGCGGCAGCGCTACCTACGCGCAGACCGAGGCGATGATCGGGCAGTTCCAGAAGGTTCTGGCCGACGCGGGATTGCAACACGGCCAGGGCGTCGCGGCACTCGGCGGCAACCGGATCGAAGTGTGGGCGTTGGGTCAAGCAGTGCAGTCGTCGGGTATGTACACCACGTGGCTGCACCCGATGGGCGGGCTGTCCGATCAGTTGTTCCAGATCGAGGACTCCGGCGTCAGCGCGCTCGTACTCGATGAGACTCATTTCGCCGAGCGCACCACCGCTTTGGCTGCCGAAGCCAAAGCACGCGGCCTCGTCGTGTTCACGATGGGGCCCTCCGAAGTGGCTGACGACTTGGCGAGCGCAGCCGAGCGCGTGGGCGCCCAACCGATGCAGATGATCGGGCAGGCCGACGACCTCGCGATCGTGAACTACACCGGCGGCACGACAGGTCGGCCGAAGGGCGCACAGCGACGCCAGGCGAATCAAATTCGCGGCGCGATCGACATCATCTCCGACTTCAACATCCCACGCGGCGCCAACTATCTGTTGGTCGCGCCGATGAGTCACGTCGCGGGCACCAACATCCTGCCGACGCTGATCAAGGGCGGCACCGTGCACATGCTCACCGGGTTTGACCCGGCGAAGGTGCTGGAGACGATCGAGCGCGAGCGGATCAACTTTGCGCTGTTCGTACCGACCATGATCTATGCGATGCTCGATCACCCGGATATCGCCACGCGCGACCTGTCGTCGCTGGAGTTGGTGCTGTACGGCGCGTCGCCGATGTCAGTGAGCCGGTTACGTGAGGGCATCGAGAAGATCGGGCCAGTGTTCGCGCAACTGTACGGACAGACCGAGCTCTACCCCGTCTCGATGCTGACCAAGGATGACCACGACCTTTCACGGCCGGAACTGCTGCTGTCCTGCGGGCGGCCAGTGGTCGGGGTCGATGTGTCGATCCGCGACGATCGCAACAACGAGGTCGCCATCGGCGAGATCGGCGAACTGTGCGTGCGCGGCGCCAGCGCAATGGACTCCTACTGGAAGCGCCCGGACATCACCGCCGAAACAATCGTGGACGGTTGGCTACACACCGGCGACGTCGGCCGGCAGGACGCCGAGGGTTACCTCTATATCGTCGATCGCAAGAAAGACATGATCATCTCCGGCGGATTCAACGTGTTTCCGCGTGAGGTTGAGGATGCGCTCACCGCGCACCCCGCGGTCGCGACCGCAGCGGTGTACGGCGTCCCCGACGATCGGTGGGGCGAGCAGGTAACGGCGGCCGTCGTGCTGAAGCCGGGTGCGTCGGCCACCTCCGAGGACCTAATCGCTCAGGTACGCGAATTGAAGGGCCCGGTGCAGTCGCCGAAGGCGGTTCACATCGTGGACGAGTTACCGCAAACCGCTGTCGGCAAGATCGATAAGAAGGTCCTACGTGAGCGCGAGAATGGCTGATGCCAGGCTGACTCTGCGTGGGTCAGTATTCCGAGGAGGTTTCGCGTGGCACGCCGGCAGGAGTCGCTGAGCCAGGACAGTATCGAGGGTCCGGCCGAGGGCGCCACATTCCCGGGCATGCGAGTGGTGGCGGGCTGCTTCCTATCGCTGATGACGACGGCCGGACTCGCGTTCTACGGCATCGCCGTCTACCTCAACGCCTTCAGCAACGAAAAAAGCTGGTCGCTGTCGTCCATTTCGTTCGCGACGACGGTGTTCTTCGTCGTCGGCGGTGTGGTCGGCCTGTTCGTCGCACGCCTGATCACCAGATTCGACGCTCGCGTGGTGATGACTGGCGGGGCAATCCTCGGCGCCGTCGCGCTCGCGCTGCTCGGCCAGGCGTCCTCTCCCGCTCAGATGTACTTGGTGTACGTGCTGTTCGCTTGCGGATTCGGCGGCGCCGGGCTCGTGCCGGTAACGACCATCGTGACCAGATGGTTCGTCCAGCGACGCTCGGTGGCGATTTCGATCGCCTCCACCGGGCTGTCGGTCGGCGGCATGGTCATCACCCCCATCGCGAAGTGGATGACCGACCATTGGGGCTTGTCGACCGCGACGCCGATCCTGGCAGTCGTGTGGCTCCTCGGCACTATCCCGTTCATCCTCCTGTTGATCAAACCGGACCCAACAAAACTCGGCTGGCTGCCCGACGGAAAGCGGATCGTTCAGGGCAGCAAACCTCCGGCACCGACTGGCGCGAAGTACGCCGACGCGATTCGTTCTCGATTCTTCTGGCTGATGACGATCGCGTACGTGATGCTGATGGCAGCGCAGGTCGGCGGTATTCAGCAGTTGGTCAAGCTGGCGGAGGAACGGACCGGCGCAACGGCTGCCGCCTTCGCCACGTTCGTCGTCGCTGGCATGTCCGTTGTCGCACGGCTGGTGGGCGGGCGGATTGTTCACCTGATGCCGATGGGCAGGTTCACCGTGATCCTCGGCGCTTTCCAAGGACTATCCCTGGTGGCGGTGTCGTTCACGCACAATGCCGTGCTGTTTTTCCTTTTGTTATTGGTATTCGGCGCCACCGTTGGAAACATTTTGATGTTGCAGTCGCTGATCATCAGCCACCGCTTCGGCGTACTGGATTACGCACGCCTGTTCTCCCGCAGCCAGCTCATCGTGGTGTTGGGTACCGCCGGCGGCCCACTACTGCTGGGGTGGCTGTACGACCTCTCCGGCACGTACCAGATCTCGTACCTGGTCGCAGGCTGCATCTCGATCGCGGGCGCCGGCGTGATGCTCATGGCCGGACCAGTCAACGACCATGATGACGACCCGATCATGGCGCGTAAGCAGAAGTCGCCGGCCAGTTAGTCGCCCTCGGCGGGCGCGAACATCTGCTCACCGTGGCGATCAGCGAACACGAACTCCTCGACGGGGCGCCGTCGTAGCGTGGTCGGGAACGCCTTGACGGGATATCCGACCATCACATGCGCGACGGTGGCGAGGTGCTCAGGAATCCGCAGCACGTCCTTGACCTGATCTTCGACGCCCACGAGCAGGGTCGTCACAGCGGTCGCGACCCCCTGAGCCCGAAGCGCCAGCGCGAGATTCTGCATCGTCGGGTAGATGCTCGCGCCACCCACCACGCTGGTGCGGTCGAGGTCGCGATCGACTACCTCGACCCGACTCAGATCAGCGCACAGCACAGCGATCGCGGGGATATCGGCCATCGCGTACGCCATTCGGGTCGCATTGCGGACGAATGCGGGGGCATCTGGATCATCAATATCGGCGCCGACCCGGTCGCGGATATACGCGCGCCAGGGCCCAAGGTATAGCTCGCGCAGCGACTCCTTGAGTTCCCGATCCCGTACGACGACCCAACTCAACGGCTGACGGTTACCACCCTGCGGCCCGAACCTGGCTGCCTCAAATGCGCGATAAAGGACGTCCTCGGGAACCGGATCCGGGCGGAAGTCCCGGCAGGTTCCATTAGTACGCATCGCTTCGAACAGGTCCATCTGTGTACCTCCGCCTCGTCGATCACTGGCCGTCAGGCTCAGTGTGCACTGGCCGTCGATCTCCATAGTGTTCCGGGATCGGCGTTGCCGCGATCCGCCACACCAAGACTTGACACCAACGTATAACCGAAACCGATTCGTAACCTATAGATCATTCAGTCCAGCGGGCAGCGCGGCTTAGGGTTCATGAGCCAAGTCATCATTTCTCTACAGAATCGAGCTTCCATGAAGCGCACCCCGATGAAGGTCATGACCGCGGGAACTGTTGCGGCCGCCCTGCTGCTGTCCGGTTGCAGCACGAAGGCTAGCGATGACTCCGGCGGCGGTTCCGACGGCGACCTGAAGACCGATTTCGGCGTTACCGACGACGAGATCACGTTGCTCGAACTCTCGGATTTGTCGGGTGTCTTCAAGGTCATTTCGCTGGCGTTCACGAATGGCACCAAGGTGTGGGCGGACGAGGTCAATGACGCCGGCGGTATCTGCGGGCGCGATATCAAGCTCGAGATTCAGGACACCAACTACAAGGTGGAGAATGCGGTCCCGCTGTACGAGCAGCACAAGGACGACGCCCTCGGCCAGATCAACCTCGGTGGTTCACACATTCTCGCCGCGCTCAAGCAGAAGGTCGAGAACGAGAACATGCTGACCGTCCCGGCGTCCTGGGCCTCGGTCAACCTGGAAACCGACGCGGTGATGATGGTCGGGCAGACCTACGACGTCGAGACGATCAACGGTTTGGCTTACCTACAAGAAGAAGGTTTGATCGCCGACGGCGACAAGGTCGGACACATCTACGTCGACTCCGAGTACGGCCAGAACGGTCTAATGGGTTCGAAGGCGTACGCCAAGGACCACGACATCACCGTCGTCGAAGCCCCGATCTCGGCCTCCGATACCGACCTCACCGCGACTGTCACCAAGCTCAAGAGCGCCGGTGTCACCGCGATCGCGATCACCACCCCGCCGGCCGCGCTCGGCTCCGCTGCCGTCCAGAACGTGCAGCAGGGCCTCGAGGTCCCGATCATCGGCAATAACCCTTCGTACGCCCCGAACCTGCTGGAAGACGAAGGGGTCGCGAAGGCGCTGGAGCACTTCTATATGTCCTCCTCGGTTGTGCCGTTCGGCACAGGCAACGACAAGGCGGACGAAGTCCTGGCCGCTGCCCAGGAACTAGCGCCGGACGACGAGCCCAACATCGGCATCATCAACGGTTACACCTGGGGTCTCGCGTGGCAGGCTGTGCTGGAGAAGGCCTGCGACAACGGCGATATGACGCGCGAGGGTGTTGTGTCTGCCAAGAATGAAGTCGACAGCGTCGAGTCCGAGGGACTCACCGGCGCCCTGGACTTCACCGTCCCCGGAGCCCCGAGCAGCCGCGAGGCTTACATCGTCGTCGCGGACGGCGAAAAGCCCGGCGGTCTGGCTACCGCCAAGGACCTGTTCTCCTCACCCGAAGCCGAGGCGTACAAGGCTCCCGCGCAGAAGTAGTTCGTTCGGAAGGTACTGCGAGGACCACATCCCTCGCTGCCTCACGGTGGTGTCACCCAGCGTCCTCGGATGGCCGTGGGTGGCACCACCGTCCCATTGGTGACGATGCGCCCGGCAACCGCGCATGGTTTACCCGATAGTCTGCGAAGGTTCACCCCTTAGCAGAAAGAACGGCGGTACAGCATGCTCGAGAAGGCCCTTGATGGACTGAAGGTCCTCGACATGTCCCGGATCCTCGCGGGTCCGTGGTGCACCCAGAACCTCGCGGACCTCGGCGCCGACGTGATCAAAGTCGAGAATCCGAAGGGCGGGGACGATGTCCGTTCGTGGGGGCCGCCGTACCCGGATGGCACCGGACCAGAGCACGGGTTCTCGTCGTACTTCATGGCCGCAAACCGCGGTAAGCGATCGCTCGCGGTCAGTTTCGCTGATGCCGACGGACTCGAGATCCTGAAGAAGCTCGCTGCCGAGAGCGACATTCTTGTGGAGAACTACAAGGCGGGGACGCTAGCTCGGTACGGCCTCGGATACGAGCAGCTCAAAGAGATCAACCCCCGGCTGATCTACTGCTCGATCACCGGGTACGGCCAGAGTGGGCCGATGGCGCACAAGCCGGGATACGACTTTGTTTTCCAGGGAACCGGCGGCCTTATGAGCTACACCGGCCAACCCGACGGTCGGCCCGGCGCCGAGCCACTGCGCGCCGGTATCTCGCTGATGGACCTGTCGTCTGGCCTCTATTCGACGTCCGCAATCCTGGCGGCAGTGATCCAGCGTGCCAACACCGGCGAAGGTCAATACATCGATTTCGCGCTGCTGGACGCGTCCGTCGCGATGAACGCGAACATGGCGCAGACCTACCTGATCAGCGGCGTGCCGCCGAAGCGGTTCGGTAACGCGCACCCGACGATTTCACCGTACGAGGTGTACGCGACATCGGACAGCTACATGATTCTCGCCGTGGGAAACGACTCTCAGTTCGCAAAATTCTGCCAGGTCGCTGGTCGTCCGGAGGTTGCCGAGGACGAGCGATTCCGCGCGAATGCCGGTCGAGTGGCAAACCGCGACGAACTGCGGGTGGTCGTTACCGAAATCCTGTCGACGCGCACTCGGGCCGAATGGGCCGAGGGGCTGGAGGCCGCCGGTGTGCCGTGGGGGCCGATCAACAACCTCGCCGAGGTATTCGAGGATCCGCAAGTGCAGCACCGGGAGATGCTCAAGGAGGTCGTGCACCCAGTGACCGGTCCACATCCCCAGGTGCGCAACCCGATGCTCGCCGGTGCGCCTTTCGATCCGTCAGCGGCGCCGCCACTGAATGGCGAACACACCGAGCAGGTACTCGAGTCCTTGGGCTACACGCATGCTGACATCGCTGCGCTCGCCGAAGCAGGGACCGTAGGGATCTGGCGCTCGCCGGATGAGGCAGGTCCTGCCGGCGAGATCAGCGTCGTCTGATCGCGTGTGTCCACCATCGCAGAGCCGGCGCGGCGCCCGACCGTGAACCGTAGTCGGATCAAGACCAGGCGTTGGGACGGGTCCCGCCGACAGACCACTTAGACCTCGGGAGCATCATGACCATGCCAGAGACGACCACGGATGGCTCGCGCCGCGCGGTAGCGGAGATCTACCATGCCTTTTTCACCGGAATCATCCTCAGCACGGTCACTCGCGCTGGACGTGATCGCGCCACACGCCTGACCTACGAGGTTTTCAACCGGCAGCGCGCCGAGAAATTCGTGCCCGGCCTGGCGAAACTCGGCATCGACCATCTGCCTCCGGCCGTGGCCGCCGCCTCGTACCACTACCTGTCGAACCACATCGGCGGCGTGAAGGTCAAGTTCATGCCGGAATCCGACCGCAAGGCGTGGATCCGGTACGACGTACCTCGTTGGGCCTGGGCAGGCACCGCGTTGTGCGCGATCCCCAGCGAAGTCTCCGAGGCAATGCTGCGCGGCTGGCACGCGCGTAACGGACTCGCCCTCGGCAACCCACGCCTCGGTTTCGTGTGCACCAAACAAGCCGCCGACGGCGACGACGCACTCGAGGGCTACTACTTCGAGTACGACGAAGCGCTTGAGCCTACCGAGCGGTTGCGCTTCTCACGCACCGAGGATGCCCCCGATTTCGATCCCGAACTCGCGCCGAAACTGCCCACGACCGACTGGCCGGAGCAGCGGCTCGCGAAGGCGCACCGCTCGTACGCGATGACCTATCCCCAGACCGCGCTGAGCGTGGCCGCCAACCTTTGGGGGATCGAAGACTCCAGCGCGCTGCTGGGACTGTCCGCTAAACAGGTCGGAATGCAGATTTACGACGACATCTGCGCGATCCTCCAGGTCACTCCGGACGGCACTGCCGAGAACTACATCGCCATTCTCAAACAGATCCTGGACGGCCACGACGACGAGTACACGAGTGACGGGAACTCGTTAACGCAACAAACATGGCGATTCGGCGCAGGCGTCACCAACCAGGAAATCGCAAGGCGGGTATGGCCGCGGCTTTTCGAAGGTATGCTCGCCGCTCACAACCATCGGCTCGCGCTCGAAGTGACCCCGAGCGCGTCTGGTTTCAATTGGCGCGTCATCACCAAGCCCCGCTGACCCACTTCGCACGCGGCACGGTTGCAATCGCCTACCTGCGCAGGCGCGCACCGCCGGCGCCTGCAGTACGCCGCCCGGTTGTGAACCGTAGTCGGTACAAGATCGGGCACCTAATCGCACTCCGCGTGTCCATGTGCGACGCCACGACGTGCGACGCCACGAGCTGCGACGGCATCCACAGAGCGGCGTGTCTCCACATCACGTGACGGCGAGATGCGGCATGGCGGACCACGCGGCAGGGTCGGGCTATGCATTCACGCACCCCGGTGCCATTGGAAATCCACCGGATTATCGCAGCCCACCACGGAGTCGTGCGCCGCTCAGAGCTGCTTGCCGCCGGACTGAGCCAACGCGTCCTCACCCGCATCACCGCTGACTGGAAACGGGTCGCCCCTGCGACCTACGTGGCGCCGGGACCACATGACCTCTGGCTGCAGAAACTGTACGTCGCGCTCGCGATATGCGGAGAGGACGCATCCGCGTGGGGCGCAACAGCGCTCGCGCTGTGGGGATTAGGTGAGCGGCCCGGGCATATCGAGGTACTCACCCACAGGCATCACCGAATTCACCTGCCCTGGCTGCGGCCGCGCCGTGACGACGGCGGGCTGCGCCGCGTACTTCCGCTGGACCCACCACGCGTCTGTGTGGAGGACGCCGTCATTGATGCAGCTGCGAGCGGCCGACCCGACGAGGCGCTCGCGGTCGTATCTCGCGTCCTTCAAGAGCGTCGAACGACGCCGGAACGACTACTGGCCGCCGTTGCGACCAGGCGGCGTCTGCGGCACCGATCGCTACTGGCGAGCGCGATCGGAGACAGCGCTGCTGGAGCGCACAGCGTTCTCGAACACCTCTACCTTCAGGACGTCGAGCGCGCGCACGGTTTGCCTCCGATGAAGCCGCAATTCACCGTCCCCGAGACCGGCCACGACGCCGACGGCGCCTACGAATCCCAACGACTACTCATCGAACTCGATGGCATCCGGTTCCATGATCAGCAGGCGGACGAGGCGCTCGACATCGCACACGGTGCGTACAACTACGACACCCGACGACTGACCTGGGTCGCCCTCGTCAGGGATCCGTGCCTCATTGCGCAGATGATCGCACAACGCATCGACTTCCACGAATTACGCCGCTGCCCTCGCTGTCCGCCACCCGGGTCCCGCTGAGGAAGTCTCATGCACAGACTGCACGCCCGGTTATGAACCGTAGTCGGTACAAGAACGGGCATATTGCCATTCGCGGTGGACTTCTTGTACGGCGGTACTGCAGTCACGCTTTGTAGTAGACGAGTTGGTGAGTGGTCGCCAGCAGCGTGCCGTTACGGCTCCACAGCTGACCGACGTGGTCGTAGAAACCGCGGCGGAAGGCATCACCGTGTACGACGCCGAGGATGTAGTCGTCACCGTGGTGGTTGAGTTCATCCTTCGTCGCGTGGAAGTAAGCCGTCATCGACACCGTGCTGATCGGAACCGCCTTACCGTGCCGCACAAAGACACGCGGGAAGTACACGTCGCAGAAGGCAGTAAGCGACGCATAGTCGACCGGCCTCGGCGGCACCTCACGAGTCCACAGCGCCATGTGGCTGCTCTCCCCTGACTCGCCGTCCAGGTAGAACGGATCAGCGACCGTTGCCCCGGGACGGCCGATGTGTCGCATCTCGTAACGATTGAGCCACTCTGCCGTCGAACGTGTCCCCGTCGCCACGTCATGCGGCTCCGGCACGATCGGCATCTGGCTTTCAGTTTCGGTCCAGCCATCGCGGTGCGCCGCGGTGACCGCGGTCGCCGTCGCGGCCACCTGGCCGTCCTGCGAGAGTTCCATGACCCAATGCTGCGAGGACCGGTTGGTGCGCACCGGCCGCGCGGTGATCTCGAACGAACCATACTTCACGGCGGCCGCGAAGTTCACTGTCAACGCGATCGGCTCGCCGAGCACGTCGGGGTGCTGGATCACCGAGTTCTGCAACACTGCTGCGGTGATTCCGCCGTACGGTCCGATCATGTTGGCGTACGGCTCGGTTGTCCGGCCACAGAACCGGTCGGGGCCAATCTGCTCAAGCGCAATGGCCTCGTCAAGCACGTGGGTCATTCCGGTAAATCCTCCTACAGACATGCGCCGTGGCGTACCTGCCCTCAGCTGGGCAAGTACGCCACGGGAACAGAACTAACTACGGACGTCGCGGAACGGGATGTCCTTCGATGCGTCCTTGTCCTTCGGCAATCCCAGCATCCGTTCGCTGATGATGTTGCGTTGCACCTGGTCGGTGCCGCCACCGATGGACGTGAAGTACGCGTCGAGAGTGAAGAAGTTTGCCACTTCCCCATCGCTCGGTGGATCCGCGCGCTCGTCGTACAACGCTTCGGCTCCAACGATATCGCGACGCAAACCGGCCGTACCGTGCAGGATCCGCGACATCATCAACTTCCCCAGCGACATTGCTGCGGCGTCCTGCCCCTTGCCCTCGGCCGCATACCGTGCCGCATTCAGCCGAGCGGCCGTACGTTCGGCATATATATCAGCGATCTGGTCAGCGATGACCGGGTCTTCAAGGCGGCCATGGCGCTCGGCAAGAGCCAGTAGATCATCCCCGGTACCGACGTACGTGGGGTCGCTGGCGCGGGATCCGACGCCGCGGGCGCCCATCACGAGACGCTCGTAGCCGAGCGCAGTCATCAGTACCCGCCAGCCGTCGTCGACCTCACCGAGCCGATTTGCGTCATCGACCCACGCATCGGTGAAGAACACCTCGTTGAAGTGCGCGTCGCCGGTGATCTGCACCAGCGGCCGCACCTCAATTCCCTCTTGCTTCATCGGGATCACGAAGAACGTCATACCGCGATGTTTGGGGACATCGCGGTTGCTGCGCGCGGCAAGCAGACCGTACGCCGCGGTGCGTGCGCCGGAGGTCCATACCTTTTGGCCATTGACCCGCCATTGGTCGCCCTCGCGGACGACGCTGGTGCGCACACTCGCCAGGTCGGAGCCGGCTCCCGGCTCGGAGTACAGCAGACAACCGCTAACGGTGTGCGTCAGCAAATCGCGCAGATAGGTCGATTTCAACTGGTCGGAGCCGAGCTCGTAGATCACTCGCGCGTGCAGGTGATCTCGGTCGGCGCGGCCCGGTGCGCCAACGCGACGGAACTCTTCACCGACGATCTCAGCGTCCTCGGCGGATAATCCTCGTCCGTACCAGTCGGCGCTCCAGGTCGGAGCCAGCCAGCCCGTGTCGACCGCGGCCTGCAGGAACGTCGCTGAGTCCATACCTGGCGTCCACGCCGACGCCAGGAATTCACGTACCTCGTCGCGGATATTCACGCCGCATTCTCCTTCGACTTCAGCAGGGTCAGGTAGTCGGACTTCAGTTGTTCTGGAGTACCGAGGAGATGCCGGTTCGCTTCGGCGCGACGGCGATAAAGGTGTGCTGCCCGTTCCACCGTGAACCCAATTCCGCCGTGCACCTGGATGCCTGTAGCGGCGACATCGACGTACCGGTCAGCGCAGTAGAACGCCGCGGCCGCGACGAGCTCGTCGGCCTCATCTTCTGCGGCGACGAGCGCCTCTATCGCCTGCCGGGCAACCGAAAGTGCGGACTGCTCATTGACGAAGCAGTCCGCGAGCATGTGCTTGATCGCCTGGAAACTACCGATCTCACGGCCGAACTGGACACGTTCACGCGCGTACTGCACAGCGACCTGAAGCGCCGCGCCCGCCCCGGCGGCACTCTCCGAGGCGAGCGCGAGCCGGGCTGCCACGAGTGCGTCGCGGAATGCCTCGATTGCCTCGTCACCGCTGGCGAGCAGACTGGCCGGTGCCTTATCGGCAGCGATGTCGGCGAGGCCACGGGTCAAATCGAACGTCGGCCGCGCGGTGATCCGCAGGTCGGAGGCGTTGACTGCGGCGATTTCGGCGCCGCCGGCGCCTACGAGAATCACGACCTCGGCAATGTCTGCGTCGATCGCGTAGCGGAAGGTTCCGCTGGCACCGCCGTCGTCGGTGATCAGTTTCGCCGCTGTAGCAACGCCGGGATCCTCACCCGCCCACGCGACGGTGACGATCGTTCCGCTAGCGATCCGGGCGAGCAGATCGGCAGCGACCGGGTTGGTCGCGATCGGCGCGAGCAGTGCGGGCGCGAGCACTCCCGACGAGAGAAACGGTACGGTCGCGAGTTCCGCACCGAGCGCCTCGGCGACCCGACCAACCTCAATCAAGCTGGCTCCCGACCCGCCGTGCTCCTCGGGAATCAGCAGCGAAGCGACGCCAAGGTCGACGGCGAGGGCACGCCAGTTCGATCTCGCAGCGTCCGCGTCGCGCACCACGCCTGGACGTGCGACGGTGTGCTCGGGGAGTTTGTCCTGGCAGAAGCCGCGGACGGCGTCCGCGAACTCCGCGAGTTCAGCCCGCGTGGATTCTTCGCTCATGCGGTGGTCCTTCCATTGTGTCTACGTCGTTCTTACCGGATCAGCTCAACTCGAGGCCGGGCAAGTCACCGCGAGCGCGCCAGTCCTCCAGCATCTTGAAGAACGGCACCGGTCCGGCGCCGTACCGACCGTCGCCCAGACCACTGAACCGTGACGGCTGACCTTCGTTGTTGTAGTACCCAGGAGTGCACTCGCGATAAAAGTCCTCGGCCATCGTGGCCTTGTCGATGATCTCCTGACACCACCACTGCTCGGCCTGCTCGCTGACATCGACGACTTGCTCGCCCCGCGCACGCGCCTCGGTGACGATGTACCGCAGGTGATTTACCTGCTCGCTGAGCGCGTGCGGAACGTTGACGGTCGAGGCGGTGTGCACCAACCCAAGGAAGAACATGTTCGGAAAGCCCCGCGACTGTAGGCCGTGATAAGTCTTCGCGCCGTCCGCCCATTTCGCGGAGAGCGTGATCCCGCCTCGACCCGTCACGTCGTAACCGGAGCGGCGGGTGTAACCGGTACCGACCTCGAACCCCGTCGCGAAGATGAGGCAGTCCACGGGGTACTCGACACCGTCCACGACGACGCCCTGCCCGGTGAGTCGCTCAACCCCCTTGCCGTCAGTGTCGATCAAGTGCACATTCGAGCGGTTGTAGGTGTCGAGGTACTCATCGTGGAAACACGGTCGCTTACAGAACTGGCGGTACCACGGCTTAAGCGCCTGCGCCGTGGCAGGATCTCGCACGACGTCATCCACTCGGGAGCGGATTCCCTCCATCTTGCGGAAATCGGAAACTTCCATCAGGTGTTGCTTCTCGACGGGAGTGAGGCGGCGCCCCAAACGCTCCGAGGCGCGCTTCGCCGCAATGCCAGTCAGCCCGCGGAAGATCTCGGTCCACCCATCGCCGACCAGGTCGACCTCTTCACGACCGCCGGTCACCAAAGAATTGAAGTTCCGCATCCGCTCGCGCTGCCAGCCAGGTGGCAGAGAGTTCCACCATTCGGTGTCTGTTTCCCTGTTGCCGCGGACATCGACCGAGGACGGCGTCCGCTGGAACACGAACAGTTCCTTCGCCCAGGCGCCAAGGTGCGGCACGCACTGGATCGCCGTTGCGCCGGTACCGATAATCCCGACGCGTTTGTCGCGTAGACCGGTGAGGTTTCCGCTGGAGTCGCCGCCGGTGTAGCTGTAGTCCCACCGACTGGTATGGAAGGTATATCCCTGGAAATCGTTGATACCGGGGATCCCGGGTAACTTTGGACGATTCAGCGGGCCGGTCGCCATTACGACGTACTGGGCGCGCATCTCGTCGTCGCGGTCAGTACGAATTCTCCAGCGAGATATTTCCTCGTCCCAGACGATATCGGTGACGCCGGTCTGGAACGTGGCGTCGTCGTACAGCGCGAAGTGCCTGGCGATATTACGAGAGTGTTCGAGGATCTCGGGCGCGAAGGAGTACTTGTGCTTCGGGGTGTAACCGAGTTCCTCCAGCAGCGGCAGATAGATGTAGGACTCCACATCACACATCGCACCCGGGTAGCGGTTCCAGTACCAGGTACCGCCGACGTCCCCGCCCTTCTCGATGAGCCGAATCTTGCCGAATCCGGCCTCACGTAGTCGGGCGCCAGCCAACAGCCCACCGAATCCGGCACCGATGATCGCGACCTCGACCTCGTCGGTGAGCGGGGCACGGCTGAACCCGGGATCGACGTACGGATCATCGACATAATTCGAGAACTCGGCTTTGACCTCAACATACTGTTCGTTGCCGTCTTCGCGCAGACGCTTGTCCCGTTCATGGCGGTACCGTTCACGAAGCGCATCCGGATCGAAGGGGATATCGCCAAGCATGGTCTTGATGGCGTCGATGCTGTCGTTAATCGTCGTGTCGTTAACGGCCCTGTCGTTCATGGTCATCGTGCGTTCCCTTCGGTAATCACGCATGCATCCGCGACGCGGCTCGTTGCCCCGCAGGCCGCTGCGCTCGCTCGTCGTACCCGAGATGGCGCAGGACGGTCCGCTGGTAATGGTCGACAATCTGCTCAAATGACAGCGCGCCAGCTGGGTCGTGCCACTCGCGTACGCCGTTGAGCATGTCGAGAATCGCGATCGTCGCTAGTCGCGGGTTGGCCACGTCGAATACGCCGCAGCGCACGCCGTCACCGATTGCGCCATGAAAGGCACTGCGGTACTCACCAGTCAGCGCGGATAGCGCCTGGCGCTGTTCGTCACCGAGTTCGTAATGCACCGGCGCGCCGACGACGAGTTTGAGGCGATCGCGCTCACTGATCCACAAATGCAGTCGCACAGCGTCGGTGATCCGCTCCTGCGGTGCTATCGAAGCGTCGGTCAGGATCGGGATGATTTCGCCCGCGAAACTGCGCATGAAGTCGGTGAGGATGGCGTAGAGGATCTGCTGCTTGTTCGCGAAATGGTGATACATCGTGGACGACGAGATACCTGCCGCATCCGCGAGATCACGGATCGAAGTGGCACGGAAGCCGCGTTCGCTGTACAGCCGAGCGCCGGCATCAAGGATCGCCTGACGGACCGTCGGTCCTTCATCGAGTGATCGTTTGCGGGCCATGCGTGGCCGTCCTGTCGTGGGGCGAGCGGTCGTCGGGTGAGCGGTGATGGACAAGGATTGGCGTGCGATCCATCTGTGTCGATCGTTCGATCGGCACCCCTGACGGTAAACGGCCGTTCGCGGGCGGTCAACAGCGTGCGCCACGTAGCAGCGGTCGTGTTGACGGTCTTCGCGGGACCGACTTATGGTGTCATCTGATCTTGTGTCGATTGTTCGATCGACACTGTCATCGATCGGCACGACAGCCGCGCTCGTGCTCGCGGCCCGAATCGTCGTCCGTCCATCCGTCGGCCATACGGTCGGCACTCGAGGAAGTAGGTCAACCGCATGCCGGTACTCCGCGACCATGCCGAGATCCGTGAGGCGCTCACTGCGCCAGGTTCCGCATTCGAGATGGAAGAGGTCGAGGTCCGCGGGACACGTGTACGCGCCTGGCGCAACGCTCCGCCATCGCTGCGAGCGATGCTGGAATCGACCTTGGATTCGGCCGATCGCGATTTTCAGGTGTTCAACGACGAACGAATGTCGTACGGCGAGCATTTTCGCAAGGCCGCGGGATTGGCGCGAGTTCTGCGGGACGACTACGACATCCAGAAGGGCGACCGCGTCGCGATCACGATGCGGAACTTGCCGGAATGGTCGGTGGCGTTCTTCGCAGCGGCGAGCCTCGGAGCGATCGTCGTGCCGCTGAATGCATGGTGGACGGCGCCGGAGTTGAAGTTCGCTATCGATGACAGTTCCCCGAAGGCGCACATTGTCGACACCGAGCGTCTGGTGCGTCTTGAGGAGGTATTCGCCGAGCTCGGCACTGTACCGCTGGTAGCCCGCCCGAGCGAGCAGGTGTCGATTCCGATCCGCGATCTCGCCTCGATCGGTGAGGCGACCGAGTTGCCACCTGCGGAGATCGCACCCGACGATATGGCGACGATTTTCTACACATCCGGCACGACCGGCCGCCCGAAGGGCGCGTTCGGTAGCAACCGAAACATCTGCGGGAATGTGATCAGCGTGGGCTACTCCGCGGCGCGTGCGGCGCTGCGGGACGGCAAGACGCTGGAAGATCTCGCGGCACCGAAGCCGCCAATGGTTTCGTTGGTATGCGTCCCGCTCTTCCACGGCACGGGCTGCCACTCGGTTTTGCTCGGAGCGATGCAAGGCCGCGCAACGCTGGTCCTGATGCATAAGTGGGATCCCGCGGTCGCATTGGACCTCATCGAACGCGAACGGGTCACCGCGATGACCGGCGTACCGACGATGGTGCTGCAGCTGTTGTCGCAGCCGGACGTCGAAAGCCGCGACTTGTCGAGCCTGACCACGGTCGGCACCGGCGGTGCTTCGGCGCCGCATGGTCTGGCCGGACGCGCTCATGCTCTGCTGCCCGGCAGCGACATCGGCAACGGATATGGGCTGACGGAGACCTCTTCGATGACCACGGGCACCCGCGGCAGCGACTACGCGGCGAAGCCGTACAGCGTCGGTCAAGCGGTCGCGATCTGCGAAGTGAAGTGCGTCGATCCAGCCACCGAGGAGGAGGTCCCGGCCGACGAGATCGGCGAACTGTGGATCCGAGGCGCGAACGTCGTGCACGGGTACTGGAACCGCCCGGAAGCGACAGCTGCCGCGATCACCGACGGGTGGCTGCACACCGGCGACCTCGCGCGTATTGACGAGGAGGGATTCATTTCCATCGTCGACCGCGCGAAAGACATGCTGATTCGTGGCGGCGAGAACGTCTACTGCGCGGAGGTCGAGACAGTTATTCATGACCATCCCGAGGTCGACGATTGCGCTGTCATCGGCGTACCGCACGAGACTCTGGGCGAGGAGGTGGGCGCGGTCATCCAGCGTTCACCAGGCTCGTCGCTGACTAGCTCGGAACTCCAGACGTTCCTGTCCGAGCGGATGGCAAAGTTCAAAGTACCCACGCATATCTGGATGCGCGAGGACGAGTTGCCGCGCAACGCTGGCGGCAAGATCCTTAAGGCCGATCTGCGCCGAGAGTTCGTTCCCCAGCCCTCGGCGTAGCCCGAGACAACGGCGTCGAGCGGGCGCGGCGCCCCGCGAGGCAACATCACGCCACCGCTTCTGCCGCTGTCGCTGTCGCTGTCGCAGGACGCGCTACTTCGACGTTATAGCTCGCGAGTAGTTCGGCAAGTTCCTGATGAAAAGCATCCCGATCAGGGGGATCGTCGATGTGAGCGGCAAGGAACGCTATCAGGTCATCGGCGGGGTCGAGTTGTTCGTCGCTCCTCGCCACCGCCTCCCGCGCTGCGCACGCGCGCCTCGCGATGTCATCAAGCTGTTCCTGGTCTGGTAACTGGATCCGCGCGTTGAGAATCGGCCTTCGGTCAGGATCGATCCGTGGCGGCGGCGTCCACCACGGAAGCCCGTCAAGCATGTCGATTCGCCATCCCGACGAATCGAGTTCTCGGTGGTGCCGCCCGCACACCAGCGTCATGTTGCCGATGTCCGTGTCTCCGCCCCGCCACCATTCGACGACGTGGTGTCTCTGGCACCAATCAGGCGGCGCATCACATCCGGGGTGCGAACATCCTCCGTCGCGGGCAATCATCGCGAGCGTCTGACCTTCGCTAGCAACCCGCCGCGATCGCCCGTACCCGATGATCCCCCGCGACTCGCTCATCCAGGTCGGGATCAGCATCGCTTCTCCTGCGAGTCGCTTGAGGTCGTCGAGCGTGATGCGGTCACCGCCGGCAACCCGTCCGACGTAGCAGGAGCCGGACACCCTCGCGTTGGGCGAACCGATTACGGAGTCGCTGCCCGTTTCGTCGCCCGGTACAAGCGCGGTCAGCCCGAGTTCCCGCATGATGCGGTCGGCATCAATAACGAGATGGACAGTCGCTGATGTACCCCCACTCGCGGGCACGCCCGATAGATCAAGGAGTCGCTGCATCGCGTCCTCGAACGCGTCATGTTGGCGCTGCGGGGCGCTTCGCTCGTCCGGCGTACCGTCGTCCGCGGGACGAGGCGCGCCGAGGGGACCGAGCACCGCGTCAAGTTTCGCCTTTGCGCTCGCGGTCAGGTAGCCACTGATCGGGTAGAGCCCGTCGTAACGCCTCGTGCCCACGCGCAACCCGCGGCGCGCTTTGGCGATCTCCGGGTCGGGACCTTGCCCGTCGGGAACGAGGATCTGATTGATCCCCTCACCCACCTTCCGTACATCCGCTGGCCCGACAGAGGCGCTCTGAGCAATCAGGATCTGCTCCGCCTGCTCGCGCAGCGAGGGGTCGATATCGGGGATCGTCTCTAATCGACGCATGGCTGCGCCGGTCTCGTCAATGTTGTCGAGGGTGACACTTCCTTCTCGAGCGGCCTCAGCCAAGGCTGGCAGCGCGGGAGGCATTTCGCCTTCGCTGAACCCGTTTCGCGGGAGCAGTTGCTTCGCTCGGCGAGCACGCGCCGACGCCTCCCGCGAACTTATCTTGAGTTCTGTGGCAAGCACCCGAGCAATGCTCGCGCGCTTCTGCCCTGCATACTCCGCCAGTCCTTCTGTCTCAGCGGCCTCAATGACACGGCTGTCGAACAGCACGCTACGGGCTCGGTGCGCTTCGAACTCGCGAGCGATCGCGAGCAGGCACTCAGGACCAAGGGCGGCGAAATCGCCACGCTCACCAATATCGATCAACGCGTTCAGCCCATTCGATAACTGGCCGAACGCATCCGATAGTTCACGCGAGAATTCCTCAGCCACCGCAATAAGCCGCGGCCCTTCCATCGGATTTTGTCGCGCCACGTCTCGCGTATCAGCGGGCACGAAGCGCAAGGGATCCGTATCACTCACCTGTGCCCACCTCCCATCACCTGACACATCTATAGTACATCTGTTCGACTTGTTGGTCAAGGATCTGCCCCTCTAACCGTTCAAGAGGTCCTTCTGGGCGCCTGCGCTAGTGGACTTCCATGGCACCCGACGTCCTGCCGAACCCGCGACCCCCTGCGAAACGACGACGCCAAACCAGCACCGGAACTCGTCGCCGTCTCGATCGACTCCGACGCGCAACGATGACGACAATTCAGCACCGCGGTCGTAGGGTGAATCATGCTCACACTGACGACGTCACTAGAACCATTTGGACCCGCGTGCGCGATTTTCTTGACCGATGAGCAGGTCGCCGAACTCGCCCCGGTGAAGAATCCACCCGTCATCGTGACGATTGACGACAAGGCGCAACGCTTGCGAATCGCCCGGATGGACGGTCGTAACTGCATTGGATTCTCAAAGGCCGCTCGCGCGGCACTCGGGGTCGAGATCGGCGATACTGTCACGGCCACGATCCAACTCGACTCCACCGAACGCACCGTCGAAGTCCCGCCGGAACTCGCGGCAGCGTTAGACGGCGAGCCGGGCGCCCGCTCTGCGTTTGACGCGCTTTCCTACACCAAGCGTAAGGAGCATGCGCGTTCCGTGGCCGAAGCGAAGAAGGCCGAGACGCGCGAGGGGCGCATCGCCAAGATCATCGCTACTTTGTCGACGCAATAGCCCAACTGGCGCTATCCGCCGAGCGCTGCGGTACTCGCGGCCGCTGAAAGATAGGCGTTCGGGCTCTGGTGCCGTCGACTAACTCTGCTCCGCGACGCGAACCATGCGCTTGCCGACATTCTCACCCGCGAGCAGTCCCACCAATGCCTGGGGCAACTGCTCGATCCCCTCGAGCACATCTTGCACGACTTTCACCTTGCCGTCCTCGACCCAGGATCGAAGCTGCGCGCGGGCCTGATCGAACTCGTCCTGGAAGTCAAATACCAACAGCCCTTCCATCCGGATCCGCTTGGTCGTGATCAATCCGGGGACTCCACGCGGGCCGGCCTCAGGCGCCTCGCCGTCGTACGCCGACACGCTGCCGCAGCACACAATTCGACCGTGCTGATTCAGCAATCGCAACGCATACTCCAGCGTCTGGCCACCGACGTTATCGAAATACACGTCAACGCGATCGGGGCACGCGGCCTTCAGATCCTGGTAGTAGGTCTCGCTGCGGTAGTTCACCGCAGCATCGAAGCCAAGTTCGTCAGTGAGAAACGCGGCTTTTTCCGCGTTGCCGACGATTCCCACGACGCGGCAGCCATGCAACTTAGCCAACTGGCCGACGACGTTTCCTGTTGCGCCGGCGGCTCCGGAGACCAACACGGTCTCCCCCGCCGCAGGGCGGCCAACCGACAGCAATCCGAAGTAGGCCGTCAGTCCGGTAATGCCCAGGATGCTCATGTAGTGGCTGAGCTCGCCCTCGACCGCTAGGGGCTCTACCTGTCCTGCGGGCAGTACGGCGTACTCCTGCCAGCCGAAGTCTCCGCCCACGATGCTTCCCGCCGCAATCCCGTCGGCACCCTCAATTACTTCAGCTAGCCCGTAGCCCGCCATCACATCGCCCTCATTGAGCTGCGAGCGGTACGTCGCGCCCTGCATCCACGCCCGGTTCGCCGGATCGATGGACACCAGCAAATTTCGGCACAGCACCTCACCCGCGGCCGGCTGCGGCATCGGCGCTTCACCCAACTCGAAGGTGTCGACTCCGAGTGCGCCCGTGGGGCGCTTGACGTATCGAATCTGCCGGTTCTGCACGGGGTACCTCCAACGCGGTGAGCACGGTCACGCCAACGGTACCGAGTCACGCTGGCCGCGCAACCTGCGGCCACACAACTCTCAGGCGCCACGACAACTCCGGGCCCACGGGTTTCGTGCTCCCGCGGGCCCGGAGTTCCGCACCCGTGTCGTGAACGCGCGCTCACCTCCTTTCGTTGCAGCATCGGTCTGCTGCTACGCCGCCGCGAGCGACCCCAGCGGCGCGATCAGGCCGACGTTCTCGGTGGCCGCCTCATAGGCGGCACCCACACCAAGCAGCGACGCCTCGGAAAACGGCTTGCCCATGATCTGCAGGCCGAGCGGTAGACCGCTCGCGTTCAGGCCGCAGGGAATCTGCAACGACGGCAAGCCAGTCAGATTCATCGGCAACGACAGCCGGACGTAGCCTGGCGTCGCGGCCTCGACGCGCCCATCAGGGAACTCGTACACCGGGTTCTCGGCAGGTACGGCCGGCGCGAACGTACTCGGTGCAACGAGAACATCGCAGTCCGACATCATGTCCATCCACGCGGCTTTGAACAACTGGCGCATCCGCAGAGCATCGACGTAATCCGTGGCGAGGATCGTCTCGCCGACCTCCAGCAACTGCCGTGTCTCTTCGGTGAATAGCTCAGGACAGCTCCGCATCGCCTTGCGGTGATAGGCGCTCGCTTCCGGCATCATGATCGCCCACTCCATCGCGGTGAGATGCTTCGTCATCGGGATCTCGACCTCGACGATCTCGGCCCCTAGCGATAGCAGCACCTCGATCCCGGCGCTCGTTGCGGACGCAACCTCAGCATCGACATAGTCGGTGAACCAGTTGGTCGGCACGCCGATCCGCATGCCCTCGATGCCAGAACTCAGCAGCCGCGCGTAATCCTCCGACGGACGACGCACCGAGGCAGGGTCACCGCCGTCGTAGGTCGCGATCGCGTTCATTATGAAGGCGGCGTCCGCGACGTTGCGCGTCAACGGGCCGACGTGATCCAACGACCAGGACAGCGAGGTCACGCCTGTACGCGGAACAAGGCCGTACGTCGGCTTCAACCCGACCGTGCCGCACAACGCAGCAGGGATCCGGATCGACCCTCCGGTGTCGCTACCGAGACCGGCATGCACTGCCCCGTAGGCGATCGCGGCCGCCGTACCACCGCTGGAGCCACCTGGAATCCGGGAGAGATCCCACGGGTTGCGTGTCGTCGGCGTGGTAGCGCCGAACGCGAACTCGTGCGTGTGCGCTTTACCGACCATCACCGCACCCGCGCTGTTCAGCGACCGAATCACCGCCGCATCGTCCTCGGGCACGTAGCCGGCGCGTACCTGCGAGGAGGACGTCGTGGGGATCCCCGCGGTATTGATCAAGTCCTTGATCGCGATCGGGATCCCATGCAGCGGGCCCCGGTAGCGCCCCGCGACAATGTCTTTCTCTGCTGCCACTGCCTGTGCCCTGGCGTGGTCTGCGGTGACCGTTGCAAAAGCGCCAACCTGGGGCTCGAGCGCCTCGATACATTCGAGCGAAGACTCGACTACCTCGCGAGGGCTGATTTCGCGTTGTGCGATCGCCGTCGCCAGATCGACCATGGTCATCTCACGTGGTTGCATTTGCTTACTCCCATCCCGCGTTAAAAGCGCTGCTCGGCGGTGTCTCGCCGAGGTCGACGTCGTTAGCCATCTGCCGGATCATCTGTTGTGTAGGTAATGCCGCGCTCGTGATCACTGCCAGCCGATGATCAGGGGTATCGAGTTCGGCCAGGCTCACGATCGCGCCCACGGTCGCAACATCGTCTTGGGTCATCATTTCCGTATCCGTTCTGTCCTCGATGATTCGAACGCGCCAGCCGGCACAAGACCGTCGGCGCCTGGTGGTCCGCTAGGGCGTCGGTCGGAAGAACACTCCCGGTTCTTCGTACTTCACCTCGCTCATCGCGTACAGGGCCTCGACCTCGGCACGTCGCGCGAGGTAACGATTAGTCAGCCGCTCCTTCTCTTCCGCTGTGGCGGGGAATCGCATCTCCGCACAGCGCAGCTCGATGATCTGTGCTGCGTCGGTCGTCATTGCTTTCATCGATCTCTCCTGGTCACGTTGGTCGGATGTGTACTCACGCTGCTCAGACGGGAACGGCGGCTGCCAGTAGCGGCGCACGCTGCAGGTGATAGTCGGTGCGCAGCTGGTATGCGTGCCCTACCCGTAGCGCGGTCGCCTCTTCGAAAGCCGCCGCTGACAGCGATACGCCCAGCGGCAGTCCGCCCGAGGTGAACCCGAAAGGCATCGCAAGCGTGGGATTCCCGACGCCGTTCCAGTAGCCAGTGAGGTTCGTCGATCCCGGCCCGTCCCACATCCGTTCGACGTCGTCGAACGTCAAGGCGCCACAAGTGGTCGTCGGGGTCGCGACGACATCGACGTGTGTCATCAGTTCCTGGACGGCCTTCACTCCCACCCGTCGTACTCGCTGAGCCTGTACGACGTCCGCCGAGCTGTACAGCGTCGCCATGGACAGGCACTCGCGCAAACCTCGGGAGTAGTCAGCCCACCGATCGATGAAGTCGACTGAGTGGTACGCCGCAGCCTCCACGATCATCAGCATCATCGAAGCCGTGGCAACCTGCTCGTAGAGCGGGAGTTCGACAGGCACTACGATGGCACCGGCCTCGGTAAGGCGCGCCTCCAGTTCATCGAATGCAGCGCCGAGCTCGGCCCGGGCCGCCGCCTCGGTGTACACGCGCTCAAGCCTGTCGACGCCGACCCGCAGTCCGCTCAAATCCCCGGACAGACCAGCCGTGTAATCCGGGACCGGAACGTCGGCAGAATTAGGATCTAGCGGTCCGGCGCCAGCCATCACGTTGAGCATCAGCGCTGCGTCGTACGCCGAGCGCGTCATCGGCCCGATGTGATCGAGGGAGAACCCTAACGGTGCGCAGCCATCCTTTGGCACCCGACCAAAAGTCGCCTTAAGGCCGGTGATTCCGCAGTACGCCGCTGGGATCCGGATACTGCCACCGGTGTCCGTGCCGAGGCCACCGAGCATCATTTCCGACGCGACCCCGCCGCCAGTGCCCGAACTCGACCCGCCGGGCCAGGTGTCGGTATCCCAGGGATTGCGTGGAATCGGGAACGGCTTCTCGGTGTCCGGGGTGCCGATCGCGAACTCCATCGTCGTCGTCTTTCCGACGATGACCGCACCGGCTGCGCGCAACCGCTGCACGACGGTCGCATCCCCGGACATTGAGGAAGAGTCGAATACCAGGCTCTGACAGGTGGTTGGCCCTTCCTCGGTAGTGATGATGTCTTTGATCCCGAGCGGGATCCCCGCCAGGGGCCCCATCGGCTCCCCTGCGGCCCGTGCATCGTCGCTGGCCTGCGCCGCGGCCAGGGCAGTCGCGTCGTCACGCCGAATGAAGACGCCCAGCTCACCGTCGTTCGCGTCAGCGTTCGCTAGCGCGTTCTTGGTGAGCTCGACGGCGCTCGTCTCCCCTGCTGCAAGTTGCTCTAGTGCGGTCTGGATTGTGAGGGTCATAGTTGGATTCCCTTTCTCCGGCCTAAGCCGGCGTCCTTGGTTACGCGGCTGTCGTGGCGACTCGCGGCTCGAGTACGGCGTCCACAAGGGTTCGCGTGATCGCATGCCGCGGATTCTGGAACATGTCATCAACCGGTCCGGTCTCGACGATCTCACCGTGGTTGAGCACCGCGGCCCGCTCGCACATGAACTCCACGAGCGGCAGGTTGTGCGTGATCAGCAGCAGCGTCAGCCGCCGCTCGGCCTGTAGATCCTTGAGCAGGTTGAGAATCTGCGCCTGCACCGAGACATCCAAAGCCGCGGTCGGCTCGTCCAGGACCAGAAACTCGGGCTCGCTGGCCAAGGCGCGTGCGATTCCCAGACGCTGCTTCTGTCCGCCGGAGAACTCGTGCGGGTAGCGGCCGTAGTGCGCCGGTTGCATGCCCACGCGTTCGAGCAGTTCGAGCGTCCGTTCGCGGGCCATTCTCGGCTCACATAGACCGAATTGGGTCATGCCGAACGCGATCTGTTCGCCGACGCTGCGCCGTCGGTTGAAGGCTGAGCCGGAGTCCTGAAAGACGATCTGGGTGCGTTGCCGCAGCGATCGCCGGAAGCCTTTGTCTCGCCCTCTTCCGATGTTCGTGATGTCATTTCCCTCGAACTCGATCACGCCCGATGTGGAATCGACGAGCCCGAGCATCATCCGACCGATCGTCGTCTTGCCGGAACCTGACTCGCCGATGAGGCCGAAGGACTCGCCACGCGCGATGTCGATGTCAACCGACTTGACTGCGGTGAACGACTTACCGCGCCCGATCGGATACTCCTTACGCAGCTCGCGTACGCGAACTACCGGCAGATCGGACGTGCGTCGTTCGGCGGGGGTCATCCCGTCGAGCCCGACATTCACGTCACGAGCGAAACGGTTCACGCGAGGCAATCGATCAGGGTTTCCGAGCTCGGTCAGTCGTCGGTCGGCGCGCGGCACGCGGCGCTCCTCGAGGCTGAGGTCGAACTTCGGCACCGCGCTGATCAGCGCCTTGGTGTACTCCGCACGCGGGTTTTGTAGTACGTCGTGAACGGGGCCCTGTTCGACGACCTGCCCTGATCGCATGACCACTACGTGCTGGCACATCCGAGCAACCACGCCGAAATCGTGCGTGACGATCACGATGGCGGTGCCGAGGCGACGGTTCACGTCGACCAGCAGATCGACGATCTGCTTCTGCACAGTCGCGTCGAGCGCGGTCGTTGGTTCATCGGCGATCAGCAGATCCGGTTTGCACGACAACGCCTGCGCGATGAGGACGCGCTGCCGCTGCCCCCCGCTGAGTTCGTGTGGATACGCTCGCATTCGCCGCTGCGGCTCAGGCATCGCAACGAGTTCCAGCGACTCCAGCGCCATTGCCGCTGCCTTGGCCTTAGAGACATCCTGATGCCGCCGGATCACCTCCACGAGCTGCGATCCAACTCGAAAGGAAGGGTCGAGTCCGGTGAGCGCGCTCTGAAACACCATGCCGATTCGTGACCCGCGGATTTTCTGCCGCTCGGACGGCGGCATCGCCAGCAAATCCGCGCCATCGAAAGTCACTTCGCCGGCGGCGATCTCTGCGGTGTCCGGTAGAAGGCCCATCACCGTCATTCCGGTCACCGACTTTCCCGAGCCGGACTCACCGACGATGCCGACGATGCCACCGCGCGGTACGGCGATATCGACTCCGTCGACCGCTTTAACCTGTCCGGACTCGGTGTTGAAGTAGGTCTTCAGGCCCGAGATCTGCAGAATCATGTCAGTCATGTGTGCGCTCCTACTTCGTTTGTTTGCGTGGATCGAGTGCATCGCGCAGGCCATCGCCGACGAGGTTGAAGCAGAGTGCGACAACCATGATCGCGAGGCCCGGGATCGTTGACACGTGTGGATGTCCGACCAGCAGAACCTCGGTACCGTCGGCGGTCATCACACCCCAGTCGGCCGTCGGCGGAACGATGCCGACCCCGAGAAAACTCAGTCCGGCGGCGGCAACGATCATCAACCCCATCGTCGAGGTCGCATAGACCATCAGCGGGGAGACGACGTTGGGCATGAGTTCACGGAACAGGATCTGCGACCGGGAAGATCCGGCAGCACGCGCCGCCTCGATGTACTCGCGGTTTGCCTCCTGCATCGTCGCGGTGTACGCGACTCGGGCCATGTACGGCAGCAGCGTGATACCGATCGCCAACATCATGTTCCCCAGGCCGCGCCCCAACACCGCAGACAGCGCGAGCGCCAACAACACGATCGGGAACGCGAACACTGCATCGAGGGACCGCATTAGGAACGCCCCGATTCTGCTGCGACTGCTGCCCGCAAACAACCCGATCGCCAACGCGATGGGGAACACCACCAGCACCGGGACCATCGCGACGGTTAATGAGTAGCGGCCGCCGTACACGAGACGGGTCCAGATGTCGCGCCCCTGACCGTCGAGTCCCAGCCAGTGTCCCTCGGTAAGCGGCGGCGCAAGCCGTTGGGAGATGTCACCGACCAGCGGATCGTACGAGGTCAACAGCGGCGCGAATACGGCGGACAGAATCGCGAGAAGCAGGATCACCAACGCGATGGTGGCGGCCTTGTCGTGTAAGAACGCCTTCATCGCCAGCCGCATGCGACCGGTCGTCATCGGTGCTGTTTCGGACACAGCGCCCGATCGAGCGCCCAACGCCAGAGAATCAGAGGTCATTGTCAGGCCGCCTTAGCGCGAGGATCAAGGACCGCGGTCAGCAAATCCGAGATGAGGTTGATAACGACGAACACAATCGCCACGAACAGGACGCCGGCTTGGACGATCGGTAGGTCGTTAGCGGTGATCGCCGTGTACAGCTGCTGGCCGAGGCCCGGCCACTGGAAGACCACTTCGACGAAGATGACGCCGCCGAGCAGGTATCCGACCTGGAGTCCGATAATCCCGATCAACGATGGCAGCGCATTGCGTAGCACGTGCTTCCACAGCATCGTGCGCTCGGAAATCCCGGACGCTCTAAGCACAGTCACGTAATCACCACTGAGCGCCTCGATGACCTCGGCCCGAGTGAGGCGCGCGATCACCGCCAGCGGCACCAACGCCGCCACGACCGCCGGCAACGCGAGATGCGAGATGAGATCGAGGAATCCGCCGGGCTCTCGCGCGTTATACATGCCGCCGGTCGGGAACCATCCGAGTCCCAATGACAACGCCGCTACGGCCAGCAGGCCAGCCCAGTAAACGGGAGCGCTGGCACCGCCTAGCGAGAGCGCCATCGCGACCCTGTCGAAGATGCCACCCTGCTTGCGAGCCGCGATGACTCCGAGCGTGACGCCGAATACCACGGCGATGATGAGCGCGGCCGCGGCCAGGATCAGCGTGTTACCGAGCTTCGGTAGCAACAGCTCGAGCACTGGAAGACCCTGACTGATCGATGTTCCGAAGTCACCGGTCAACAATCCGCCGAGGTAGGTGGCGTACTGCTGCGGCAACGAGTCGTTGAGCCCCAACTCATTGCGTAACTGCTGTACTGCCTCATCGGTGGCGCCTTGTCCAAGGATGGCGCGCGCGGGGTCGCCCGGCACGAGCTGCAGCAACAAGAACACGATCAAGGTGACGCCCAGCAACACCAGTAGTGCCGAGCCAATTCGTTTCAGCGAGAAGAGCGTCATGACAGGCTCACATTCGTCAGGTCGTACCATTCCTCGCTGGCCAGGACGAAGCCCTCAACCCTCGGGGATAGCACGTACGGAGATTTGTCGTTGACGATCGGGATGAACGGGAGGTCTTCGATGGCGATGGCATTCACGTCTGCCCACAACTTGGTCGCCGTCTCGTCATCGGTGGCGAGAATTGCCGCATCGATCGCGTCCTGCATCTCGGGATTGTCGTAATATCCGACATTCGGGCCGTTCGGTGCGATCAGGTTCACGTTCGTGACGATGCCCAACCAGTACGGTGTGCTCATCCCCCACGACATCTGGGCCATTCCTACGCCGTCCTGCAGGCCCTCGTTGTAGTGCGAGATGTAGGAGATCCATTCGTAGGTCTGGATCTCGACGTCGATGCCAACCGCTGCCAGATTTTGCTGGATGTACTCCGCCATCTGCACGGGAACCATCTGCCCGGAGCCGTCGACGGACGTCTCCAGTACGGTGCTGAAGCCATCCGGGTACCCGGCTTCCGCCAGCAGTTCCTTCGCCTTCTGCGGGTCGTACTTGTACGGCGTATCAGCGGATGCGAGATACGCACTGTTCGCCGGGGCCTGGTTGCGATAGGCAGGCAGCGCGGTGCTCTCCAGCAGGCCATCGGCCATACCTTCTCGATCAATCGCCATACTGATCGCCTGGCGGACCCGCACGTCTTGCATCGGCTCCTCGTTCATATTCGCCGTGAGGTACCAGATGTGCGGCGGAGCTGCCTCGGTGATCACGAATCCGTCGTCCTCAAGTTTCGCGATACTGTCGGGTGTTGGGACCGCGATCATGTCCGTCTCTTCGTTACGCAACGAATTCACTCGAGCGGCGGCGTCCGGGATCGGCCGGAACACGACCTTTTCCAGTTCTGCTTCCTCACCCCAATAGTCGTCGTTACGCACCAGCGTGACCCGCTCGCCGCGCACCCTGTCCTCGAACTTGAACGGTCCGGTGCCAACCGGATGGTTCTGGATCTGATCGCCGTACTTCTCAACCGCATCGGGCGACATCATCACAGCTGCCCCGGTCCCGCCTTGCGCCATCAGGCGTAAGAATGGCGAGAACGGTTGGGACATCGTCAACGCGACGGTGTAGTCGTCGACCACGGTGATGTCCTCGAGGAATTGCCACAAGAACGTCGTGTTGCCCGCCGCTCGTACGTCGTACTGCGGAGCGTCCTTGTCCCACATCCGCCGGATGTTGAAATCGACGGCCTGCGCGTTGAACGGCGTACCGTCGTGAAACTTCACTCCTTCGCGCAATTGGAAGGTATAGGTCAGCCCATCAGCAGATATATCCCAACTCTCAGCGAGAAGCGGTTTGAGTTCGGTGCTCGCGGCCTCTGCCGAAGGCTGCGATAGATCCTGGCCGACGAGACCCTCAAACATCTGGTGATTGATTCGGTAGGTCACCCACCCGCCCGCGCCCTGGGGGTCGAGAATGTCCGGCTCGGACTCGATACCGATCACCAGCGTGTCACTCCACGCCTCACCGGACGCCGGAACCATACAACTCGACGTGCCCAGTACCGCGGCCATGATGACCACGCAGGCGCCGCTTAACCGAATCCTGTGACGATGAGTCTTTCTGTTCAAGCGTGCACTCTCCTTCGCCGTCGCCCACTCGCCCATCTACGGGGAGCGAACCGAGTCCGATTTGCGGATCGCCGCTCACGCGGCGTGCCATTAATTAAGCTCCGCGGATGTTGCGAGTCGTTTTCCCAAGAATGCCGATGTTGTAAGGGATCTGATCGGATTCTGCGGAATCGACGAAGGATCGGTGAGGTGCGACATACAAAACTGCCGAACAGTTTCGGACATGTTTCATACCGCCCACGAACGTATCCAGAGCGCGACGCCAGGCCGCTCATCAATTGACGGCCCGCCGCCACCAGCCGTAGCGTGACACCGACGAAGAGCGACACCGTAATACCGGAGGTCATGTGTTTCCCGATACGCAAGAGTGGTCCGGACTCAAGATCGTCATTACCGGATCCTGTGGTGGACTCGGCACGGCATTGCGCGAATTACTCGGTGGTTTAGGCGCCCAGGTCGTCGGAATCGACGTCGAAGGCAGCGGCGCACACGTCGAAGCCGATCTAAGCGACGAGATTCAGGCGAAGCGTGCCGTCGAGGACGCGGCCGCAACCCTTGGTGGCATCGATCGACTGATCGGAGCCGCCGGAGTCGTCGACACGATCCATCGCGCCGAGCGGTTCAGCGCGGATGCGTTTCGCGGTGATATCGAGGGCAATCTGATGTCGCAGTTCTTCGTTGCGCAGGCCGCGTACCCGCATCTGAAGGGAACGGCCGGAGCAGCGATCGCGATGGTCAGTTCGGTGGCGGGGCTGGACGGCGGACTCGGACAAGCGGCGTACGCCACGGCGAAGGCCGGCATTGTCGGACTCATCCGTACCCTCGCCGCAGAATGGGCCGCTGACGGCATCCGAGTCAACGGTGTCGCCCCGCACCTGTTCGCCACACCGAAGGTCGCAGCCCTGCCCGCAGAGACGACCGAGCGTTTGCTGAGCGCCATGCCGATGAAGCGGGTCGGCGAACTGCGTGAGGTCGCCGAACCGATCGCCTTCCTGCTATCGGGCAGCGCGTCCTATATCACCGGTCAGGTACTGCGCTTGGACGGCGGTAGTGGCCTGGCAACCGAAGGCCTCTACCGGGGCCGACCCCGCACTGAACAGTAAGGAGTGGTCTCATGTCCATCGAACAGCACGTCCGCACCCGCACCATCGCCGCCGCACCAGAAGCGATCTTCGCCGTACTCAGCGATCCCGCACAGCACTCGCGCACCGAACCCACCGACTGGGTCCGCGGCGCACTCGAATCGAACCCCGACAAACTCACCCGCGTTGGCCAAATGTTCGGGATGGAGATGTTCCACGTAAACGCGGGTCGGTACGAAATCGACAACAAGGTGATCGCGCTCGAGCCCAACCGCACGATCGCTTGGCAGCCCGGCCAGACCGAGAACGGCACCTGGGGCAGCGGCGGTTGGTGGTGGCGTTACGATCTCGAACCAGTTGATGGCGGCACCGCTGTGACCTTGACGTACGACTGGACGGACGTGCCAGAGGCCGTTCGCGCCGAGTTCGGCGGATTTCCTGCCGTGCCGGTCGAGTTCATTGATGAGTCGTTGAAGACCCTCGACGCCTACGTCACTGGTTAGCGTCACTGATCAGGTGACTGCATAAATCAACCGTCCGAGGTTGCCTCCGCGTCACCGGCTAGTTGGCCGCAGCATCCCACGTGCCGACGGTAATCCCGTCAGTACGGAGCACGACTTTGCGAATCTTCTGTGTTGGCGTCTTTGGCAACTCGTCCAGAAATTCGATATATCGCGGAACCATGAACTTCGGCATCCGCTCGACGAGGTAGGCGTGCAGGTCTGCGGCGGGCAAACTGCCAGGTTCATGCAAGACCACCGCGATCTTCACCTCGTCCTCGCTGTGTTCAGATGCCACCGCTACTGCTGCACACTCCAGCACGGCCGGATGCTCATTGACTTGCGCCTCGACTTCGAACGAGGAGATGTTTTCACCGCGGCGCCGTATAGCGTCTTTCTTCCGGTCGACGAAGAAGTAGTTGTCATTCTCGTCCCGGATGAATCCATCGCCGGTGTGCAGCCATTGATTACCCCAGGCAGCGACCGTGGCCTCGGGCCTCTTCCAGTAACCGGCCATCTGCGTCCACGGCTCGTCCGATCGCAGCACCAACTCGCCCAGCACTCCGGGCGGGACCTCCCGATCAAGTTCATCAACCAGTCGCACTTGGTATCCCGCACGCGGCCGTCCACAGCTTCCGGCCGGTCCAAGATCGAAACCGTCAGAGGTCAATGGGCAACTCGTCTCAGTCATGTTGAAGACAGTGGTGACCTGCACGTCAAAGCGCTCTTTGAACGCGGCCACATCGGCGATAACCGGAACCATCGTGACGATCTGTAACGGATTGTCGGCATCGTCGGGCAACTCCGGCTGGTTGTACACGAAGTTCGCCATCGCACCGAGCAGCAAGGTAATGGTGCATCCGTAATCACGGATATCTCGCCAGAACTCGTCCGTCTTGAACTGCGCCTTGAGCACCGAGTGCCCGCCGGCGAGTGAACTCAGGTAGATCATGTTCTTGCCGCTGACATGGAACAACGGGAACGGTACGTACAGCACGTCATCCGGTCCGACATCGACCCCCGGTGCCCCGCCGAGGGCTGTGGCGAACATTTGTGCCCACGGGACCATCACGCCTTTCGATGGACCGGTGGTTCCCGAGGTGTAGAGGATGCAGCTCAATTCATGCATCGCTAGCGCGCTCAGATCTGCGTCGGCTAGCGGCTCGGGCAGCTGCGATCCGTCGACAATGTCGATGTTCTCCAGGGAGCGCGTTCGCTCGTCAAGCCCGCCGGCGACTACCAGCGTGGTGATCGACTCGCGCTGCGCGAGCGGTTCGCGTAGTACCTCCGCGAAGTCTGACGTGGCGAGGACGGTCGCTGTCGCTGAGTCGTCCAGAACGTGCTCGAGCATCCGGCCGCGGTAGGCGGTATTGATCGGGACCTCGATGGCGCCGATCCAGGCTATTCCCAGCCATATTTCGATTGCAGCGATCGAGGTAGGCAACATCGTCGCGACCGTGTCGCCACGGGCAACGCCCCGATCGCGTAGTAACCGCGACCACCGTAAGGCGTTCTTGTGCACTTCGGTGTACGTCGCGCTCCGGCCACCTGCTTCGATCAGACAGGTACGCATCGGATCCGATCGCGCGACGTCTCGAACGATCTCGGGCAGAGGTTGGGGTTTCGCGTCCATCGGCGCCTCACTGGTCCGGCTGTTATGCGGCGAACGCTGTCATGCGCGCCGATGCCTTGTCAACGCATCCACCTTCGGTGTCAGTGGTGCGTGCCACGGCCGGTTGGTTAGCCTGAACCGGAGTTCGAGACTGTCCCGCGATCACCAAGGAGCCGCAATGCGTAAACCCGCCATTACCCTTATCGCTGTGCCAGGCCGCCGCCAGCAGACCATTGACGTCGCTGTCGAGGCGGACCGTCAGGGTTTTCCCGGGGTGTGGATCCCGAGCCCGGGTGAGGCGCTCGGTCTGTCCGGCTCGCTGGCGATGGCGACCGAGAACATTCAGATCGCGACCTCGATCCAGCCGATCTACCTGCAGAACGCCTCGGGCCTGGCCAGTTACTCGTCGTACCTCAACGAGGTGTCCGGCGGACGATTCGTGCTGGGTCTCGGCGTGAGCCACGAGCCGGCTATGGACCGGGTCGGCGTCATCAACCGCGGCAAGCCGCTCAGCGATATTCGGCAGTACGTCACCGACCTTCGGGCTGCAGACCCGAAGCCCGACGACCCCGCCCTCGGCCTACCGCCGCTGATGTTCGCGGCGTTGCGCAACAAGATGATCGCGCTGAGCGTGGAACTCGGAGTCGGCACTATCTTCGCGAATATCAGCGTCAACGACGCCGCCCGCGCGGTCGCGCAGATCCCCGCCGAGCGCCGGGAGGCGGGATACCAGATCGCGAACATGATCCCGACGATCATTGATGACGACAAGGAAGCGGCGGCCAACCGTCACCGCGCATCGCTGCAGGGCTATGCGATGCTGCCGAACTACCGCAACTACTGGCGCCAGGCGGGCTTCGAGGAGGAAATGGACGCGTTCGAGGCCGCTATCGCCGATCAGAACCCGCAGCGCATACCGGAGTTGATGAGCGATCGGTGGCTGTCCTCTGTGACGCTGTACGGCCCCGCGGCCGAGGTCCGCGACAAGACTCAGGAATGGTTCGACGCCGGCGTGAACACGCCGATTCTCGTTCCGGGAGCCGTCAAAGGCGGCCACCTAGGCGGGGCACGAAAGATCCTCGAGACCTTCGCAGACTAACTGTCGAGTCACTGACCTGAGCCGGAAGACGGCAACGCTGCAGCATCGTGCGCGTTGTCGCCCCGGTTGCTAATTTCACGAGGAACCGCATTGAACTACCGCAGCCCGTGGCCGATCATCCTGCAGGTCGCCGCCGCCCTCGCGATGGCCATGGGTATCGGTCGGTTCGTCTACACGCCGATCCTGCCGTTGATGACCGAGTCGGCCGGGCTCAGCGCCAGCGGTTCAGCACTCCTGGCGACGATGAACTACATCGGTTACTTCCTCGGCGCCGCAGCCGGAATCGTCTGGCCCCGAATCTTGCACTCCGCGCTGATCATGAAGGTTTGCCTCGCGGTGAGCGTCGTCGCTATTGCGATGATGGCCATTCCGGGGTCGATAGTGCTATGGAGCGCGCTTCGGCTCGTTTCCGGAATCGCCAGCGCCATTATCTTCATGGCCGCGGTCGCCGGACTGAATCGATTCCTGGGTGCAGCTCGCGGGCACCTCAGCGGTTGGGCGATGGCAGGAGTCGGTGTCGGAATCGCGGTGAGCGGCGCACTGGTCCTGGTGGTGCGCTCGATTGGAACGTGGCAAACCGCCTGGCTGACGACGGGCGCACTCGCTGCGCTGCTGGCGGCCGTGGCATGGCGGTTCGTCCCTGAACAGCCGCCACAACCGGCGACAGCCGGCGCGACCGAGCCTCGAAAACGCGCTACGGCGTCGTTCTCGATCCTGACGGTCAGCTACACCCTCGAAGGCGTTGGCTACATCATCGCGGGAACGTTCCTCGTCGCGGCGATCGACGCCACAGCCGCCGCTTGGGTCGGTAGCAGTGCCTGGATCCTGGTGGGTCTCGCATCGTCGGTGAGCGTGGTGATCTGGCTATCACTCACCCGCCGATTCTCGCGAACCACGCTGATGGCCGCGGCGCTCACCCTCCAGCTCGTCGGCGTCTCGCTGCCCGCTATGACCGAGAATGCCGGTGCCGCACTAGTGGCCGCAGTGTTGTTCGGTGGCACCTTTGTGCCGATCGCAATCCTCGCCCTCAGCATCGGCCCCGACCTGCCGTTCCCCCGCGCCGTGCCCATCCTCACCACGGCGTACAGCGTCGGGCAGATCCTCGGACCGCTGGTGGTTGCGCCGCTACTGCGCGATGGCTACCACGTCGCGCTTTGGGTCGGCGCGGGGTGCGTACTGGCCTCACTGGTCTTTGCGCTGGTGCTGCGCGTTCGCGTTCCCAATCCGAGGACGGCGTAGGCCGCTCTGGCCCAACACGAGAACCACGTTCGACGACCAGTGCAGGCCCCCGCAAAACGGTGCAACACAAAAGGCAGCGATCGAATCCCGATCACTGCCACTTCTAACATATAGCGCACCTGGGGGCTTGCCGCAAGACCCCCGGTATGCCGCACCATGGACAATCCTCCGTCTCCTCCGGCGGAGGTACACCGTCGTCCTATGGAGCGATCACCTTTGACGCAGGCACCCCGACCACATCAGTCACGCGCCTTCAACATTCCGGAGAATCTCCAACACAAAGACGTCCCAGACCTAATCGGCGTCGATGAACAGCACTTTGCCGCGATCGCCGCAAGCATCGACGACCAGGTCGCCACGCTTACTCGCCGCCTCGACGAATTGCGTTCCACCGCAGCGCGCGACGGTGAGGCAGCCATGGCTCGCGATCAGCAGATTCGCCGTATATTGGCGAATCTGCGCACTATTCGCCGATATGGATTCGACCTCTGCCTCGGGCGCATCGTTTTCGATGACGGTGGCGTCGTCCTCTATGTCGGGCGTTCCGGATTGTCCGATCGATTCGGAAACCAGCTGCTGGTTGATTGGCGCGCCCCAGCGGCGGAGCCATTCTTCGCTGCCACCCACGCCGACCCCATGGGTGTGGCCAGTCGTCGCCGGTATCGCTGGAATCGCGGACGCGTCGTCGATTACTGGGATGAAGCCTTCACCGACTCGGCCTTCGCGCACACGGCCGCGCTCGATGATCAATCGGCGTTCATCGCGACGCTAGGCGCTAGCCGTTCACCGCGGATGCGCGACGTCCTCGGCACGATCCAGTCCGATCAGAATGCGATTATTCGGGCCGGATCCCGCGGCGCGCTGGTGGTGGACGGCGGCCCAGGAACCGGGAAGACCGTCGTTGCACTGCACCGCGCGGCCTACCTGCTGTATAGCGATCCGCGCCTGGGCCATCATCGCGGCGGCGTACTCGTGGTGGGCCCGCACGAGCCGTACTTGGCATACGTATCGGATGTACTTCCCAGTCTGGGCGAGGAAGGGGTTCAGACCTGCACCTTGCGTCAGCTCGTGCCGGAGGGCGAGGCCGCCGGCATTGAGACCGACCCGCAGGCTGCCGCACTGAAGGCGCAACGGACGACGGCGGACGTCGTCGAATCAGCGCTCAGGTTCTACGAGGAGCCGCCCACCGCGCCGCTGGAGGTCGACACCGCCTGGGCGACCGTACGAATATCGCCGGCCGATTGGGCGGAGGCATTCGACGCGGCCGAGCCGGGAATACCGCACAACGAGGCACGCGACGTGATCTGGCACGCGCTGCTGCAGATCCTGCTCGACAAGCACGACGGGGATGTCTCGCTCGAGGCACTACGCCGCGACGCTGCCGCCAACGAGGAGTTGACGACGATCTTCAACTCCTCCTGGCCGCTGCTGCACGCCAGCGATGTCATCGCCGACCTGTGGTCAGTTCCGGCGTACCTGCGTAGATGCGCGCCATGGCTAACGAGCGCTGAGGTTCGCGCGCTGCAGCGCAGTGATCCCTACGCGTGGACCGAGCATGATCTGCCGTTCCTGGACGCTGCCCGGCAACGGCTCGGCGATCCCGACGCGTCCAAGCGCAAGCAACATAAGGACCGTGAGGAGGCCGCGCGGCGCGCGGAAATGTCGTACGTGATCGACGATCTGATCGCCGCCGATGATTCCGAGATGCAGGTTATGTCGATGCTGCGGCGGGATGATCTCGGCGATGCGCTGAGTGACGAAGCGGGGATGCCGCGCCAGCCGATCGACCAACTCGCCGGGCCCTTCGCGCACATCATCGTCGATGAAGCGCAAGAACTGACCGACGCGCAGTGGCAGATGCTGCTGCGCCGATGCCCCTCGCGCAGCATGACGATCGTCGGCGATCGCGCGCAGGCTCGGCACGGATTCACTGAGTCCTGGTCCGAGCGGCTCGGGCGTGTCGGCATCTCACGTCCCGCCCTCGCGCCGCTGAGCGTTAGTTACCGAACGCCCACTGAGGTGATGGACGAAGCCGCCCCGGTGATCCAGGCCGCGATACCCGACGCGAACGTACCGATGTCGGTGCGCACCAGCGGCATCGGCGTACGGCATGCTCCCATCTCGGCGCTGCCTCAGATCCTGGACGAGTGGCTCGCCGAGCACAGCGAAGGGACGGCCTGCGTGATTGGAGATCCGTCGTTTCAGCCGACCGATCGGGTGAGCAGCCTCAGTCCCGTCGAGGCGAAAGGGCTGGAGTTTGACCTGGTCCTCCTCGCCGAACCCGAGCGGTTCACAGGGGGCATCACCGCAGCGGTGGATCGCTACGTAGCCATGACTCGCGCGACTCGAGAACTCGTCATTCTGAGCGGGCATCCCGGTTCGTTGACAGGGTGATGTGGGACACGTTACCGTTCAGTTCAAGTTGATACGTCTGTCATCTTTTGATCTTGGGAGTTATGAGTTCGCGTGAAAATCAGCTGTAACTACGACCGGTGCACCAGTAACGGACTATGCGAGGCGGCCGCTCCGGAGTACTTCGAGATCCAAGACAACGGCGATCTCGACATCCTGCGCGAGGACGTCGATCCCGCCGATATGGCTGAGGTTCAGCAGGCCATTGACAGCTGCCCCACCCAGGCCCTTTCCCTCGTCGAGTAACGAGGATCCAGACCCGACGATCAGGAGCAATCGCCGTTATGACTGTTGTGCACATCGACGCACTGGATGCTGAAGTCAGCATTCCGAGCCCCACCGCCCGACCGAGCACCACCGACAAGGACATCTCCAGTGCCGCGTTCTGGTCGATACCGTTCGAGGAACGCGACACGACGTTCAAATGGCTGCGGGAGAACGCCCCGGTGTCGTGGCACCAGCCGTTCGAGGGCGCGTATGGCCCCGACGTCCACTTCGAGCAGGGGTTCTGGGCGGTCGTTAAAGCCGAAGACATCACCTACGTCAGCCGCAATCAGGAGTTGTTCAGCTCCGACCAGCAGATCAACAACATCATGCTGCGTCCGCGCTTCCCGCAGGCAATCGGGCGGCCCTCGTTCCTCGAGATGGACCCGCCGATGCACACGCAGTACCGCAAGGTGATGAGTCAGGCCTTCACCCCTAAGGGCGTACGGCGGATCGACGAGTTGATCAACCAGCGCGCTGCGGAGATCATCGACCGCGTCATCGGCGCCGGTGACATCGACTTCGTCGAGGAGGTATCCGCGAAGCTCCCCATGTTGACGGTCGCGGATATGGTCGGCGTACCAGAGAGTCAGGTCGAGGCGTTCGCCAAGGCCGCCGACGGCTTTGTCGGCGCAAATGATCCTGAGGTGAACGGCGGACGCGACCCGCAGGAGTTCGTTTTCGAGCAGATCGGGATCGTGACGCAGATCGGCCTGGAGACGATGGCCTACAAGCGGGAACACCCGGCCGACGACATCGCCACCGCGCTGGTCAACGCCGAACACGTCTTCGGTCGCCCGCTGAACGAGCGCGAGGTCTCCGCCGTCATGCTGCTGCTGGCCGTCGCGGGCAACGACACCACGAAGCAGACGACGACGCGTACCACGATGTCGCTGTGGGAGAACCCCGATCAGCGCGACTGGCTGATGGGGGATTTCGAGGGCCGGATCATGAAGTCGATCGACGAATTCGTGCGGCACGGCTCGCCGGTTATCGAGTTCGCACGCACCGCCACCCAGGACGTCGAACTACGCGGTCAGGTGATCCCCAAGGGCGACAAAGTCGTGATCTTCTACTGCTCGGGCAATCGGGATGAAGAGGTCTTCGAAAACCCGACGCGCTTTGATCTGCAGCGTCCAGCATCCGGACACGTCGGCTTCGGCGGCGGTGGGGTGCACTTCTGCCTCGGAAACGGCGTCGCGAAGGCGCAGTTGCGGGCTATGTTCAACCAGATCCTGACCAAACTGCCAAAGATGACTATCACCGGCGAACCGGTCCTACTGCAGAGCGAATTCATCAACGGGGTGAAGCACCTTCCGGTACATATCCCGTAGCCGTTACATATCCAGTAAGTAAGCGGCACAACGTCGCTGGCGCCGATCAATTCGATCGGCGCCAGCGGCGTTTAGGCTTCGTCAGCGGCGATTATGCTTCCTCAGCCGCAGGTTCGGCGACCGCAGCGCCCTTCTTCGGCGAACCCTCCGGAACCAGTTTGAGGCCAATCACGGCGGCGACGATGCCGACGATAAACACGATCTTGCCGATAGAGGCCACCTCCTGGCCGGTCGTCATCGCATACGTGACGGTCAGCGCGGCGCCAGTCCCGGTCCACACCGCGTACGCCGTCCCAATCGGGATATGGCTTGCCGCATACCCGAGGCCTATCATGCTCACGATGACGGCACCGGCGAACACGAGACTCGGGCCGAGCTTGGTGAATCCCTCGGAGAGCCCCAGAGCGGTGGCCCACACGGCTTCGAATACGGCGCTGATCAGCAACACGACCCACGGCATCGCTAGCTCACCGCCTTAAGCCCGATGACCGAGCCGACTAGCAGGATCAGCAGCATTCCACGGGCGAGCGTGAGGCGCTCCTGTTTGGTGAAGACACCCCAGAGCACCGTGAGGGTGGCGCCAATTCCGACCCACACGGCGTACGCCGTACCGGTCGGCAAGGTGCGCATCGCCCAGGCCAGACCGAGCATGCTCACAGTCATCGATATCAGAAACAGTACGGTCGGACGCCAGCGAGTAAATCGCTGCGAGGCAGCCAGGGCCGAGGCCCAGACGGCCTCCAGCATCCCCGACGCGATCAGGACGAACCAGGCCATGACGTCATCACTCCCAGTGAGTCAGTCTTGTCCAGTGCGGGTACTGCTCCCTCGTCCGCGAGCCTCGTAGCGGGCTCCGCTTACCATTCTACCGAGACGGTCCGAGAATCACGGGTCAGATCGATCACCGTCAGTTTTCGAAGATCACGCCGATCGGCTCGAGTTTCTCTGCTTGGAATCGGTCCTCGGTGCGTCCGTACGCCCAGTAGCCCGACAGCGATAGGTCAGCACGCGGCACGTCATGCGCCTTGAGCACATCCCGAATCGCCTTCATGCACTCGCGCTCCCCGTGGGCAAACACCGATACTCGTCCCGCGTCGAACGGATGGGCGGCAACGGCGTCCGACAGCACGCTCACCGAACCGGGCGCCGCGCTACCTCGATGCAGCCAGGTGATCGACATACCGGAGGGTGCCGTCAACGCTAGCTGGTCCCGCGCGTCGTCGACTTCGAGGTAGACCGCTCCCGTCGCGTCGGGCACGCGGGAGGCCAGTCGCCTGAGTGCGGCGGCGATCGCGGGAATGGCAGTTTCATCGCCGGCGAACAGGTGCCAGTCGGCAGAGGCGTCCGGAGCGTAGGCGCCGCCGGGTCCACTCAGCACGACAGCGTCTCCGGGCTTCGCGTTCGCAGCCCAGGGTCCAGCGATTCCCACATCACCGTGCACCACGAAATCGATAGCGATTCGGTCCGGTTCGATCACTGCGAGGGTGTAGGTGCGAGTGACCGGCAAATCGTCAGGCGCGAGCGATTCACGCAGGGCTGCCACGTCGTACGGCGGCTGCAGCCCGAGTTCCGGTTTGGCGAACCAGATCTTCACGTAGTGATCCGTCTTGTCGCCTACCTCGACGTCCGCAATGTTCGGACCGCCGATCCACACGCGGACCATGCGCGGGGCGATCCATTCACTTGTCAGCACCTCAAGCACCTGCTGCGGGCGGACATTGCGACCTGCACGAGCCATCTGCGTACTCCTCTACTACCGCGGCCAGAACAAGCAAGGCTACCCTAACTTTCGTTGGGGGATCCTGAGCCGGGCCTTGGAGTTGACACCACGGTCATCTACTGACACCGTGGACGGGCCGACTTCTGGAGGGCCCATCCATGACCCGAATTCGCCGCGCGAGCATCCTGCTGGCTGGCGTGATCGCGGCGGCATTGACGCCGTTGACAACCGCGGGCGCTGAAGAGTCGGTGAACGACGCGGCGACCTCGTGCGAGGCACTCGAAGGCACGGTCATCAACGCGAAACAGATCGGTGCGGAGACCGACGGCGCCGTGGTCGACACCGCCACGCTCATCGAAGCTGACGACCACACACCGGAGTTCTGCGCGGTCGAAGCGCACGTCGATCCGGTGAGCAACGCACCAGAAATCAACATCGCCCTCAACCTGCCCACCGACTGGAACGGCCGCTCGATGCATTTCGGCGGCGGCGGGTTCAATGGCGTTGTCGTTGACGGATTGGGCAACGTGCCTGGTACAGGCAATGCGCCGACCGATGCCACGCCGGCCACTCCCCTCGAACGCGGCTATGTGACCTTCGGTAGCGATTCGGGCACGGCAGTCGGCAAACAGCCGGCCGGATCCTTCGCCGTGACCGACGAGGCGCTCACGAACTACGCCGGTGATGCGGTGAAGAAGACCCGCGACACAGCGATGGTCATCATCAATGACTACTACGCGCAATTACCCGCTCAGCAGTTCTTCGCCGGCGGCTCCAAAGGAGGGCACGAAGCACTCGTTGCGGCGCAGCGGTACGGCGAGGACTACGACGGGATAATCGCCTACTACCCCGCGGCACAGAACCCAGCGCTTCCGATCAGCTGGCATGCCACTCTCCAAGCGTGGGACAGCCCCGGCGGTTCGCTCGAACCTGCCAAACAAAAGTTGCTCCACGACTCGGTGCTCGGCGTCTGCGACGGTCTCGACGGAGTCTCCGACGGGGTTATCTCGGACACTGCGGCGTGCGACACGGCCTACAGCGTGCAGATTCTGCGCTGTGCGGATGGAACAGACTCCGGAGATTCGTGCCTCTCGTCGGCGCAGATCAAAACGATCCAGACCGCCGCGACGCCGTTCTACTTCGACTTCAAGCTCGCCAATGGAGTCTCCTCCGCCGGACCGTACCCCGTACTGCAGGGTGCTGGGCTGGACGAGGACACCATCGACAGCTACACCTATTTCCGCAATGGCACCTGGCCATACTTCATCGCACGCGACGATTCGATCGACCCGGCCACGTTCGATTACACAGACTGGAAATCCGAGATCAAGGCCCTCTCGAAGTTGTACGACGCAGTCGATGAGAACGTCGATACGTTCCGCAAGGGCGGCGGAAAGCTCATCATCGTGCAGGGCACCACCGATAACCTCGTCCCGCCGTCGATGACCACCTCGTACGTCGAGAAGCTCGGCGAGCGGTACGGCGCGGGACTGTCAACGTTCACGCGTTACTACATTCAGCCCGGCTACGGGCATGGCGAGGGTGCGTTCGACCTGACCTGGGACTCGCTCGGAGCGCTCGAAACCTGGGTCCTGGATGACGAAGCGCCGACCGACCCGGTCGCCACCGACGCGAACCCGGATACGCTCGGTCGTCAGATGCCGCTGTGCGAGTACCCGGCCTGGCCGAAGTACACCGGCGGGGATCAGGACCAGTCCAGCAGTTTTGCCTGCACCACGACGTAGCGCCCAGCACGCCGCAGAGGTCGCGACGAGTCCAAGGCTGTTTCTGGTCGCTCGCGTGCCATAGAGTCGGCCCATGACCAGCACGCTCACGATCGACGCCGAGGCCTATCGCGCAGAGTTGATCGGATTCTGCTACCGCTACTTCGGTTCGTACGCCGAGGCTGAGGATGCCGTACAAGAAACGATGGTCCGCGCGTGGCAGAACGCCGGTGGTTTCGAGAACCGATCGTCGTTACGGACGTGGCTGTACAAGATCGCGACGAATGTGTGCCTCGACATGCGACGAGCCCCGCAGCGTCGCTCATTGCCGATGGATCTCAGCGCTGCCGGGGATATACCGGTCGACGGGAGCGCGTTGACCACTCGAGGCGAGGACGTCTGGGTCGGCCCCATCAGCGATGCCGCTTGGTCGTTCCCGGGCGATCCTGCCTCCGCTATCGAGATGCGCGAGAGCGTCCGGCTGGCATTTGTCACTGCATTGCAAGTCCTTCCGGCACGCCAGCGGGTCATCCTGATTCTGCGCGATGTGTTGGCCTGGTCGGCGCAGGAGTGCGCGGATTTGCTCGACGTATCGGTGACCGCGGTCAATTCAGCGCTCCAGCGCGGCCGCAAAGCGATGGCGCTGAGAGAGGCGCCGCAATCGTCCGACACAGACGTTCAGGCACTCCTGACGAACTATGTGCGCGCATTCGAAGCGTATGACGTGGAGCGGCTGGTATCACTGCTGCGCGAGGACGCCCAGTTCAGCATGCCGCCGTACGATCTTTGGTTCTGCGGTGCAGCGAACATCGAACGCTGGTGGCGCGGCCCCGGGCAGATCTGCCGCAACTCACGCACGATCATCGTCGGCGCGAATGGGCAACCCGCCGTGGCGGTCTATCACGATGTCGGCGACGGGCGTTGGGAACCATTCGCGATCCACGTACTCGACCTGGAGGATGGACGGATCAGCGCGATCACACATTTCATGGGGCCGACGGTCTTCACCGAGTTTGGTTTGCCCGAGGAAATCACCGAATAGTTTCGGTTGCCGATGAGTTTCGCATCCGGACGTCGTCTACCCCCTGACAGCAACTTCCGAGAAAGGAACCATCATGAGCCGCAACGTCACCGCCCACCTGTTCCACTCCGTTAACGGCGTCGTGGAGAACCCACACCTGTGGCAATTCGACGCGTTCGGCCCCGAGGAGGGGCAGATGATGGGCGAGACGATCATGCCCGTCACCGACACCATCATCGGCCGCAAGTTGTGGGAAGAGTGGAAGGACTACTGGACCTCCGACGAGTACGCCGCAGGCGACGACCCCTTCGCCGGCTGGATCAACCCGGTGCGCAAACACGTCGTGACCTCGACGCTCAGCGGGGAGCTGCCGTGGAACAGTGTCGCGATTGATGGCGACCCTGTTTCCTACGTGCGCGCCCTGCGGGAGCAGGACGGCGGACCGATCGCCGTTTCCGGGGGAATCGAGACCGTTCGCACGTTATTTCTCGGCGGAGTCATCGACGAACTGGTGCTGACCACGCACCCCGTCATCACCGACGAAGGACGCCACCTCTTCGATGCGATCCCGACGACGCGATTGACGTTGCTCAGCGCCACCGCGACCAGCGTCGGTAACGCGGTCCTGCGCTACGGCTTGCGAACTGCCGACTAGTCACGCGGCTCACCTCCCGGACGCGCCGATCTGGCTACGAATCCGGGCAACCCGCGGCCGCTGGCATCCGATCTTGGGACTCTTTCGCCAGGGTAGGTCCCGAGTCTTACAAAAGACGCAGTGAAATCGGCCAGGCATCTACGAGAGTGCGATGCCTACCCGATTTCGCTGCGTTTTTGGCGACCAGGACGGCCGCGAGTGCCCCCCGTGGCGACCGCGGGCTCGGAGTCAGCGCCATGATTGAATGCCGCGATGGGTGAATTCGAACAGATGACGCTGCGCCGTGCCGTGCTGGTCAAATCGGCAAACGCGCAGGCAACGCTGTTTGCGCCCGATCTCGAACCCACCTCCGTGACGATCGGCGACCACCTGCGGTTCGGGATGCCTGCGGCGCGGCGATATCCCGTCGTCTACCGCACCGACGACCCATCGACGTATTGGCTACTCGATGCCTCGCAGCTTCCAGCGCCCGACACGCGAGTCCCCGGCGTTGACGTCCCTGAGCCGCAGAGCCCACTCGTGTTGCCCGGAGATGCGGAGTTGGCCTGCCCAGCACCCGGAGTGGCTGCTTATCTGCGGTTGTTGGCCGACGGCGCCGATGCGCGCTTGGGCTCGTCGCCGCATTCGCGGCAGCTACAGGCATTCGTCCTTCGCGCAGAGCAGTTGAGTCGACACGAGTTCGACCGGATCGCACGCCTATCGCGCCAGGTAATCGATGATGCACTGATCGAGCACGTGTTTGCCCTCGGCGGGACACGATCTGTCGAGGCGATCCGCCCCGCAGTAGACCGCTTCAACTACTCGGACGATTCCCCGTCCGAACGACTGCTACGCGCGGCGTACCTGGCATGGGCCCACGTGAGCCACCGAGCCTCCGAAGACCCCGAGCCGAGCACGGTGCAGCTCACTCCCGGCGACGACCTGGCCCTCTCGGCGCTGCGAGGGTGGGTTACGGTGTGTGGCCCACTTCCCGGACTCAACATTCCGATGCTCGATGACCCGGATGCGCCGTACGCCGTACGTGCTGAACCGTCGGTTGGCACGACACCCCCATCGCCCCGTTCGCGGCGTCCCACGCCACCCAACCAGCGCCGCTCCACCCCACGAAATCTGTCGGCCCGGACGTCGCCCAGACCACAGCGTCCCGCGCCTCCGGCGTCCCACCGGCGACCCTCAGTGCGCGGCGCTGCTGGCCGCCCCGAGCCCGAGCGTTCGGGATTCCGGTTCTGGCGGCGTAAACCTGCCGCGTCATTGGTTCCGCCGGGGGCCACCGCCGACCAGCTGCTGTGGGATTCTGCGGTCGAGAAGCATGACGGGGTACTGCGCGATTACCTCGCATACGAGATCGATCCGAGCCTCATCCTGGCGTTTCCCGCGATCCTTGACGTTCAGGTACCGCAGACCCGCGCGTTTCACGACGCGTTGGAGCGCGCTACGGCGTTACGCACTGACGCCGGACCGCAGGACTCATCTCACGCACGGGCATACGTCGACGCGGTGACGGCCCTAGGGCACGCCTGGCAGGACGCGCAGCAGTACTCCCGACAATCCGGGCGCGACTATCTGCCGCCCGACGAGGCGCGCACGTTCGATAGGGCGGCAAGGCTGCTCTCGCACGCCGAAGCAACCACCGGGCCTGAGAGCGCCAGCTACCGCCGCGCAGCTGGCGAACTGCTGTCGCGTGGCCCATTCGCGAGGGTGACCCAACGCGCCGCGGGCGCCTTAGAGCGCGCGGTGCGCGGCGAACTCGAGGCGTAGCACGGATCGACAGCGCACCGCGCACCAGCGATATCCGAGCGCCGGCAGCGATCCGAGAGTCAGTACTGACTCCAGGTGACTCTAAGAATAGCGGCGTGCCAGCGTGAGGTCAGTGCGCAGCAGCGAGCCGTTCGCGGCGCAGCTTCTCAACGTCGGGGAGTTCGAGCGGCTCGAGGCTTTCCACCCCGAGGGCGCGCCGCAGCAGCAGGTCGGCGAGTTCCGGGTTACGCGCCAGCGCGGGGCCATGCATGTAGGTGCCGAGCACCGATCCTTGGACGACTCCTTCACGCCCGTCGCCGACACCGTTCCCTACTCCGGCGGTGACCGTACCTAGCGCCTCGGCGTCGGGTCCGAGCGTTGTACCGCCGCGGTGGTTCTCGAATCCGCACAACGGCGCGCTCAGGCCGGCTATCGCAGGGGTTGTGACCAGTTCGCCGATCGAGCGCTTCTGTTGTGGGACAGTGCTGACGTCGATCAGTCCAACCCCGTCGACCCGCTCCCCTTCCGAGGTTTCGTACCAGGTGCCCAGGAGCTGGATCGCGGCGCAGATCGCCAGAACGGGTGCGCCGCGTTCGGATGCGCGTTGTAGGCCAGGGTGCTTGAGAAGGTGCCGTGCCGCGAGGCGTTGCGCGTAGTCCTCTGCACCGCCGAGGGTATAGATGTCCAGCGACTCCGGAACGGGGTCGGCGATCGTGATCTCAACAATATCGGCGTTGTATCCACGCATCCGAAGTCGCTGACGCAGCACGAGCGCGTTACCGCCGTCGCCGTACGTGCCGAGTACGTCGGGCAGGATCAGCCCGATCTGGATGTTGTCGCTCATCGTGCCTCCAACGCGCGGTTCAGGTCGCGGAACGCCGTGTAGTTGGCAAGTACTTCGACCCGCCCCGGCGGGCAGGCCTCGATTGCGCGCAGAGTATCGGCGATCAACGTGTGCTCGACGTCTGCGTAGGTCAGCCGCACGGCAAGGTCGGTGCCGCGTTCTCCGGCCGCGATCACGGGCCGACCGTCAAAGTCCGAGAACTTCACGTCCCAAAGCCAGGACAGGTCTTCGCCGTCGGGAACCTGTCCATTGACCGAGATCACGATCCCATCGGCCGATGTATCGACCATGGACAAAGCCTCTTGCCATCCCGCGGGATTCTTCGCGAGCAGCATCCGTACCGAATGTGCCCCGACCTGAACCGTACGATAGCGTCCGGCAACCTCACCAACGGACGCTGCAGCCGCTAACGCATCCTCAGCCTTGGCGCCCATCGCGACAGCCGCAGCCACCGCCTGCGCAGCATTGCCTCGATTCGCCTGGCCGGGCAGAGTCAGGGTCATCTCCAGCCGCTGACCGCCGGGACCGCATAGATATTCGCCATCCAGCCACCATTGCGGTGTGGGTCGACTGAATTCGGCGCCACTGCTATGCCAGTGCGTACCCCCCACTGCGGCGACCGATTGATCCCACAGGATCGGCTCACCCGAGCGAGGACAACTCGTCGCGTCCAGCCCCCAGCCACTGCCAGCGGATACCCACACCACATTTGGCGCGTCGTACGCCGCCGAACTGATCAGCACGTCGTCACAGTTCGCCACGATCACGGCGTTCGGGTGTCGGGCGAGGCCTTGGCGAATCTTGCGTTCTATTGCATTGATTTCACCGACTCGGTCCAGTTGGTCGCGGCTGAGGTTCAACAGCACGATTACTTCGGGCTTGAGCGCGTCCGCGACGTGCGGCAGGTGTAGTTCGTCGACTTCGATCGCTGCCAAGGGCGCGCTGCGATCGGTCGCAAGTGCGGCGACGATCCCCGCGTCCATGTTCGCACCGTCGGACTGCGTGACGACGTTGTCTACGGTCGCCAACGCGGCGGCAGTCATCCGTGTCGTCGTCGACTTCCCATTCGTGCCAGTAATGAGCGCGGTACGCCGCCCCGCACCGAGTTGTCCCATCAACGTCGGGTCGATCTTGAGCGCGATGAGTCCGCCGATCATGGCTCCCTTGCCGCGTCCGGCTTTCTGAGAGGCCCAGGACGCTGCGCGCGCCGCCCGCAGGCCCAGTTGGCCGCGCAGCGAGATGCGTTGTGCCGGTCGTCGAGTCATCCTCCGATTCTATCCGGGGCTTCGCGCGTAATGACCGCCCAAACGCGGATGCGGCACACACCACTGCGGACCGACACCGAGCCCGCAGAGCCTCGGTCCGTTCGTCGAACCGCGCATAGGGTGGGCTGATGGAAGATCCGCCGACCAACTCTCGCGCAGCACTCACGGCAGTGCGCGAGGAGGCGGTTGCTCGTTTGGCAGCAACTCAGGCCGAGTTGGTGACACTGCGCGACGATCGCTCCGATGCCAACGACGACGACGAACATGATCCGGACGGCGCGACGCTGTCGGCAGAATGGTCCCGACTCACCGGATTGGCCGATGCCGCACGCGCCAGGTTGGCACAGGTCGACGACGCGCTCGCGCGCCTGGACGCCGGCGATTACGGAATTTGTCAACGGTGCGGTCAGCCGATACCAGCAGGACGGCTTGAGGTACGCCCATTCGCCGAGTATTGCCTCCCCTGCGCCGAGCGCACGAGTCAGTAAGTACGAGCGCACCTAACGCCAAGTTCGGACGGACAGCCTCCGTCTACATCAGCTCGACGACTTCGCCAGACCGAGTCAGCCAAGCCCGGCCGCGGGTGATTATTCCGCCTCGAACACTCCGTATCCCACCGTGCTCAAAGCCATACGTTGATATCGCCCAACGACCTGCTCAACAGAATCGCGCCCACCCGGATCAAACCAAGAGCCCACGCCCACGCAAGCAGAAACAACGAACAACGAGGTGTATCGAGGCAATTCGAGTTTGAATACGCCTCGGTTGACCCCGTCCTCGATCACTCGATCGAAGATTCGTTGTTCGGCCTGACGCTTAGAGATGATGAGTTTGCGGTCCTCCGGATTCACCTGCATAAGCTCAATCTCGCCAATTCGCCCAATTACAGGCTCGGTCGCGAAGGTCGTAACCACAGCGCCAACGATCGCTTTCAGCCGTGAGGCCGGGTCGGGATCGGCATGAAAGAAAGCCATCTCGGTCGCAGCCAGCATCACGTCTATCGCACGCTGCAGGATGGTGGAAAGCACGTCTTGCTTGGAGTCGAAGTAGTTATAAAGCGAACCGGGGCTCACTCCGGCAGCGGCAGCAATGTCGCTCACCTTCGTACCGTGGTAACCGCGGGAGCCAAATACTTGCACCGCTGCGGCCAATATCGAGGCCGCTAGGGGCTCATCAGTGGGCAGTACTACCATCGACCCCTGCGGGTCTGTCGGTCCGCCGAGTCCCTTTCGCGCCATGGCAACCTTGAATTCCGTTTGAGCGGCCAGCCCTACCAGCCAGTGGGCGTTGTATATGCAGTGACCGACCAAGCGGCCACTGCATACACGGTTGCCGCCCTAGTCGGACTTCACGATTATAAGCGTGTCTCCTTCACGCACGGCGCTCCCCTCCGGAGCCGCGATTGATTCAACAGTGCCGGCGACAGGCGAGGCAACAGGGATTTCCATCTTCATCGATTCGAGAATCAATAGCTCCTGTTCCTCCTCAACAACATCGCCTACGCCCACCAAGATTTTCCATACGTTCGCAGTCATCTCCGCGACGATGTTCTCTGCCATTTTTCCTCCATTGCTTCCGCGATACTTTTTCGAGGTATTTCGCGACGTGAAATTTACGGCCTGAAAGGCGTCGTCGGCGGACCCACTTGCCTCGCGAGAACGCGCTGCGCCTCATGCACAAACCGGACTAGTAAGTCACGCGTCTCGGCCGGGTCAATGATGTCTTGCAATGTGACTTCTGCCGTCCTAAACGGGGAGGCGATCGCCTCCATCGTCGCTTCGATCTCCAACCGCTTTGCCTCGGGGTCCTCAGCGTTTGCAATGTCGGACTTGAATGCGGCGGCGGTGCCTCCCGAAATATGCATTGATCCCCACTGGGCACTTGGCCACGCGTATCGCCGAAACATTCCGGTTGGTCGATGGTGAACTTGCCCGCCAACGCCGAAGATTCGCCGGACGACGAAGGTGATCCACGGCATCCGGCTCCGGCAGGTGGTCCATACAAGCTCGGCCCCGGCACGCTCGATGCCCGCTTGTTCTACCTCGGTGCCCACCATGAACCCCGGTTCGTCAGGGAACGACACCAGCGGAAGATGGAACTGATCGCACAGTTGAATGAGATGCATCGCCTTCTTGCCTGCAGCAGGGTCAGTTGCGCCACCACCCTGCTTAGGGTTGTTGGCCATTATCCCGATTGGGTATCCGTCCACTCGGGCGAGCCCAGTGACTCGCGAGCGCCCATAATCGGGTGAAATCTCGAAGAACGAATCGCCATCGACCACGGCATCGATGAGTTTTCGTACGTCAAAGGGCTGTCTTTTGTTCTGCGGAATAAGCTCGCGAAGCGCCTCGGCGTCCAGATGCGGCATCCGCGCCTCGGACCGCTGAGGAACCTCATCAACACTCGACGGCAGATAGGACAAGAACCGCTTTACCTGCCGCAACGCATCTTCCTCGCTGTCGGCAATGTTATTCACTGAGCCGCTCTTACGAGTGTGCATTCCGGCGCCGCCGAGCTCCTCCTTCGTGACATCAATGCCGAGTGCAGCCTTGACTACCGGCGGCCCACCTGGAAATAGATGGGCAGTGTCACGCACCATGACATTGAAATGGCACATCACGCCGTCGATCGCTGGCAGGCCCGCGACGGGCCCCAGAATCGCGGACACCACTGGGACGTGCTGTAGGAGTTCGACATCGTGTTTGGTGAATGCGTTGCCATCCGGTAGGTACGTGCGTCCAAGTTCTAAGAATCCGCGCACGCTCCCGCCTGCGCCGTCGAGCAATCTGACAAAGGGAGCCCGCCACTCCCTAGCGCGTTCGACGACACTCGTCTCGGCGCCGAGGGCGCCGTGATCCGCTGCGGTCGCCGAGCCACCCTTGATGGTGAAGTCGCCAGCATGCAGAAATACCAGGCGACCATCGACCTCACACGATCCGATGACCTCGCCTTTGGGCGTGAACGCGACGAGCTGGCCATCAACGTAGGTTCCTTGACCGCCGAGGTATCCAGTCTCGGCGAACGTCCCCGGATCAGCGAGGATCGCGATCCGTTCACGAGCGGTCAGACGACCGTTATCGTGTTGCCGTTGGACCTGCTGTTCTCCCCCCATCTGTTCTGCGAAACTACGCCGTAGCCGAATCTCGTCGATTGGGTCATGGGTTCGTGCTTCCATCAGTTTCCTTCCTTGGTTGGATTCGAGCGGCCAGCGGCCTCGTGCGTCCGGTCGCGTGGAGCAACCGATGGCGATACGTCACGACGCGGCTTCGCCGCACGCTTGCGACCACGCCTTGAGGCACGTTCAGCCGGAATAGTTGGATCTAAGACATCGTTGGCGAAATCGCCCAATAGGTTGAACGCCAGCACCGTTAAAGCGATCGCCGCGCCCGGTGCGTATATCTGGTAAGGCGCCGATGCTACGAAGTCGAATGCGCTCTTGAGCATCGAGCCCCAACTAGATGTCGGAGGTCGAACGCCGAGACCGAGGAAGCTCAACGCGGCCTCTGCCAGTAATCCGACGGCCATCAAGAACGTCGCTTGAACCACGATCGGTCGCGCGATATTGGGCAGTATGTGACGACGTACTATCCGCGCCTTCGACGTGCCGTACGTCGACGCCACTTCGATGAACAGGCGCTCTTTCAGCGCCAACACTTGCCCACGGGCCAGCCGCGCGAAAATCGGAGCAAAAACGACTCCGACCGCAACCATCGCTTTCACCAAACCCGGCCCGAGTGCGGCTCCCACACCAATCGCGAGAACCAAGGCGGGGAATGCGAGCAACGTGTCCACGAATCGCATAATGATGGCGTCGACCCAGCCGCCGGCAAATCCGGCAATCACACCAATCGCGACTCCGAAAATAACGCCGACGCCGACCGATATGAGCGCCGCTATCAACGATACCTGGCTGCCGTATATGAGCCGACTGAACAAGTCTCTGCCGACATCGTCAGTTCCAAGTAAATGGTCTGCCGACGGCGGAAGAAGAATCGCCGTGAGCTCCTGCTTATTAGGATCGGCCGGGGCGATGATTGGTGCCAGGATCGCACACAAAACAACGATCGCGAGAAAGATTGCCGCGACGAACGCAATGCGATCATTGCGCAGCATCAACCAGCATCGCGCACCTAATCCCCGTCTGCTATCCGAGTTGTCTGACACCTCGGCCACGGTGTCGCCATTCATATTCGACATGACTTTCACTTAATCCTTGGGTCTACGACTCGATACGCGATGTCCACCAGGAGATTCGCGAGGATAACGAGAACCGCCATGGTCAGTACGACGGCTTGAATGACCGGGTAATCTTTTTGCAGGGTGCTTCGCAGAATGAGGCCGCCGAGTCCTGACACACCAAATACCGCCTCAATCACGACCGTCGCACCCAAGAAGGAATTGAGAACGAGTCCGCCGATCGTAATCAGTGGCACAGCGGCATTCTTCAGCGCGCGAATCATGATCGACCGTTCGCGTAACCCTTTGGCCCGGTGGGTTCGAATAGCGTCCGACGCCAACGAGACGATCATCGCGGACCGTGTCTGCCGCGCGACCTCGGCCGCGCCGACGACTCCCATCGCGAAACCCGGCAGAATCGCATGCAGCAGGCCCTGCCCCGGGTCACTGAAGATGCTCACCCCGCCCGTTGCAGGCAGGACTCCCATCCCGAGCGCGAACACCGAGACAAGGATGAGCGCGATCCAAAAGTTCGGCATCGCCACTCCAAGCGACGCCAATCCGGTCACCACCCGGTCCACGGTGCCGTTCGCTTTGTATGCGGCGATGATCCCCGCAGTGAGCCCGATGCCGAACGCGAAGATTAGCGCCACGAGCACGATGCTGAGCGTGACCGGAAGCGTGCGCGCGATCGACGGCCCGACCGACTCACCCGTCAACAATGATGACCCCAAGTCACCGCGGACAGCCTCGCCGAACCATGTCACGTATTGAGCCACCAGTGATTGGTCGAGACCAAGTTCGTGCCGGATAGCCGTGAGTTGTTCGTCGGTCGCATCCTGACCCGCGACCGTTACCGCAATATCGCCCGGAACCAGGTGAATCAGCGTGAACACCACGACACTTGCTATGAGCAACGTCGGCATCATCGCAAGTAGCCGACGCGCAATCATCAATGCCATTCGCATGCCCGATCTTTCGGGGAGCCGGCGTCCCTCGCGCGCGGTGCTTCGACCTCACACGAGAGAACGCCGACGTCCGGTTCGAACTAGTTCTTGGTGACCCATAGGAAACTGACGTTGGGCTTCCCGAGCAGCGTCGGCTGATAGCCCTCGACATAGTCTTGGAAAGCGACGATCCGTGGCGTGTGTAATAACGGCAGATACAGCATCTCGTCGCGTGTCAGCTCAACTAGGGGTCGATTCGCCTTGACACGCTCGTCCTGATCCGTCACCAGTTTTCCTGCATCGACCAGTTCCTTCAGGTCAGCGCCGGCGTTGTCTCCTTCACCGACCCATCCCTTGGGAGCGCTGAATCCTTCCGGCGACAACAATGAGGTGTACTCGGCTGATGGATCTGGTCGTCCCGACCAGCCCGAGCAGTAGAGCGCTGTCTCATGGTTGGTGAAGAAGGCCTCGTTCGCGGCGCCCACATCCATCATTTGGATCTGCGCATCGATGCCAGCCTCTTCCAGCTGGCTCTGAATGATCTCCAGCTTCCGAGATTGACCCGGCGAGTTGTAGCCGATGATCGTGATCGTTTCGCCGTCTGCGCCCGCCTCAGTCCACAGCTCAGCGGCCTTCTTCGGATCGTGCGCGTACTTGTATTCCTCAGGAAGGTCTTTCTGGTAAGCCCAGTGCGCCTTGGGCAAGATTTGATCTGCGGGTTCACCGCCGTGCCCAAATAGCAGCGCCTCCGTTAACGCGTCGCGATCGATGGCGTAGGCGATCGCCTGACGTGCGGCCTTGCTATCCATCGGCGGTTTGGTCACGTTGAAGTAGCACGCTTCTTGCGCACTCGAGGTGTCGACTCCTACGACGATCCCCTGCTGAGCCTTGAGTGAATCGATCGATTGCGCGCCCACGACGATGGACATATCGATCTGCTGATCGAGCAGCGCGTTGTCTGCCGTCTGGCCGTTTGGTATGTACTTCATCGTGAGGTCATCGAGATAAGGCATGTCCGGCTGCCAGTAGTGTTCATTCTTGGTAAGCACTAGTTCATCGCCGGACGCGTAGCTGACGAATGAGAACGGCCCGGCACCGACTGGATTGACTTCAAACGAATCGCCGGATTCTTCGACGGCGGTCGGCGAGACCATCATTCCCGCGCGGTCGGCGAACACTCCGATCAGCGAAGCGTCCATCTGGGTCAACGTGATCGTCACCTCGGTATCCGAGGTAGCTTCAACGTCCTTGATTGTGCCCAGTTCTGCCTTAACCGTAGAGGTGGGTAGTTCGCGTGCCCGGTCGATATTGAACTTCACGGCCTCGGCGTCAAGTGGCGTACCGTCTTGGAACTTTAGGTCCGCCCGCAGCGTGAAGACGAGTGTCGAATCGTCCACGAATTCCCATGATTCAGCCAATCCAGGCTCCGGCGTGAGATCTTCTCCGACGTTCACCAACCTGTCGTACAACGGGTATAGCGAAACATGGTCGGTGCCCGCGCCGCCCAGGATGGGATCAAGCGAGGTCGGCGACGCATCGGTCGACACGACCAATTCCCCGCCGGCAACTGGGTCGCCATACGAGCGGGACGCAGCATCACTTTCGTCGCCACCCGAACTGCCGCATGCCGCTAACACGAGCGCGAGTATCGGCACTATCACGATAGATCTGAAAAGTCGTAGTCTTCTGCTATTCATGGTCATGCTTGTTCCTTTGTCCCGGTAATGGGGTCCACGCGGCTATCGGCGGGACTGCAGCGTCAACTCGCCGGCGAAATGGCAAGTCGTGGCTCGACCCGACTCCGGGTCGACAACGGTGGGCGGCACCGTCTTGCACAGTTCGGTGGCGAACCGGCAACGAGTACGGAAATGACATCCGGATGGCGGATTCAATGGACTGGGCAGTTCTCCCTTCAGCACGATCCGGTCGCGAGGCCGGAAACGAGACGGCACGGCCAACGGCTCTGCGGATAGCAGCGCTTCCGTGTAGGGGTGCAAAGGATTGCGGACAACGTCCTCGGTGCGCCCAGTTTCGACAATCCGTCCGAGATACATGACTGCGATGCGGTCGCACACCCGGGCAACGACGCTGATGTCATGCGAAACGAACAGGTATGACGTGCCGCGGAGCCTTTGGATTCGCATAAGGAGGTTGAGAATGTCTGCTTGAATCGAGACATCCAGAGCCGACACCGCCTCGTCGCAGATCAGCACTGATGGGTCCAGTACCAACGCGCGAGCGATGTTGACTCGTTGCCGCTGTCCGCCGGACAGTTCGTGAGGTCGACTTTGCGCATGCGAAGGGCTAAGCCCGACCAGTTCGATCGTGTCTGCGACACGGGTCGCGATCTGTGCGCGCGAGTAACCTCCGGCAACAATCAGTGGCTCGGCGATGGACTCTCGAGCAGATAGTCGCGGATCCAGCGCATCGAGAGTGTCCTGGAAGATCATCTGAACCTGTGCTGCGCGGTCCCGGCGTGTTCCGGCTGAACGCGGAACCGATCGGTCGCCCGCGACCTCGATCGTTCCCCCTGCGATAGGCGCCAACCCCATGACGGCCCTGGCGAGAGTGGACTTTCCGGAGCCCGATTCCCCGATGACGCCGAGCGTCTCGTTCGCACTGAGTGAGAGAGACACATCCGTTACGGCGTGTACCCGTTCACGTCGTGAGACTCGGAACTCGACCGATACGTTCTCCAGGGAGAGCAGCTCCGTCGCGTCCCTGCTGGGTACCTCCGTGACAGTCGCTTCATTCATCGCGAGGCTCCCCGCGTGTCCGAATCGTCGAGCCCGAGAAGCGTTCCGGGTAGCTCCAGCAGCTCGGACCGGATGCATCGCGTGGCTCGCGTCGACTGGACATGCCGCAAGGGCGGATGCTCACCTACACACTCAGAGGTCCGGTGGGCGCATCGCGGATTGAAGAAGCAGCCCTCAGGTAGGTCGGTCAGCGGCGGGACTCGCCCTGGGATGCTGACCAGCGGATCGCCTACGCTCCCAGCGTTATTCGCGGGAAGCGCTTGAATCAGTCCGGACGTGTACGGGTGAAATGGCTTCTCGAGCATGTCGTCGATGGACGACTGCTCGACAATCTCTCCTGCGTACATGGTGAGCACACGCGAGCACAGTTCGGCGATCACTCCCAGGTCGTGGGAGATAAATAGGATCGCTGTGTCATGCGCAGCCGCGAGTTCGCGCAGCAGGTCGAGCACCTGGGCCTGAATCGTGACGTCGAGCGCCGTCGTTGGTTCGTCTGCGATGAGGACCTTCGGCTCACAGGCCAATGCGATCGCGATCATCACGCGCTGCCGCATACCGCCGGACAGCTGATGCGGGTAGTTGTCGAATCGCTTTCGCGGCTCCGGTATCCCTACGCTGGCGAGCAGATCGACCGCGATCTCACGCGCCGCTGCGCGCTTCAGGTCGTTGTGTGCTCGCAGCGTATCGACGAGTTGCTTGCCCACTGTGTATACCGGATCCAGTGCGCTCAATGCGTCTTGAAAGATCATCGAGATCTCGTTGCCACGCACCTGCTGCATTTCAGCGCGACCGAGATCCTGAATATCTTTACCATCGACACTTACACGACCGGTGACTTTAGCCCGACTGCTCGGGTGAAGCTGCAAGATCGACAGGCCCGTCGCTGATTTCCCGCTACCGCTCTCCCCGACTAGACCGACAACCTCGCCGCGCTCGAGGGCGAACGAAACATCACGAACTGCGTGCACTTCGCGACTTCCGTGGCCGAAGAAGACATTCAAGTCCTCCACCTCGAACCAGTTACTTCCCGCTCGAGGGGCATTCACGGACCGTTCTTCCGATTCCGCGGCCGCAATCACGATCGGGCCCCACTCAGGCCGAACTCGGCGAGCACCTCTTCCGTGTGCTCACCGACCCGCGGCACGACCCGCGACCTATCTGATTGATTCAGCCCGACCGGCGCGATCGGCCCTGGAACCGTGAATGTCCGCCCACTCGGAGCGCGAACGTCGACCACCGCGTCCAGTCCCTCGGCGATCGCCGCTTCGGCGTACTCCAGCGGGCTCTGCACGGGCCCGCACGGAATGCCGGCCCGCACGAGAAGGTCCACAACTTGCTGCCGCGTCTTCGTCGAACACCACTCGGCGACGATGGCTTCGGTTTCGTCACGACGTTCGAAGATCGCCTGCTCGTAGGAGGTCGACTCCGACCAATCCTGTCTGCCGATAGCCTCGCAGAACTTGGTCCACATGGCCGCACCGATGGGCGACAGGATCACTTCGCCGTCGGTCGTTGCGAAAGTATTGATGTACGAAGTTGCCACGCGATTGCCGATTCGCTGCGGAATCTGTCCAGCCAGTGAGGTAGCGACCTCGTGGGCAAGGCTTGCAGAGTACGCGTGCAACATGCTCAAGTCGACAAACCCGCCCTCACCGCTGGAATTTCGTCTGAGCAACGCGAACAACACGGCAATAGCGGCGTGATACGCGGCGATGTGGTCAGCGACGAACGCCGCGGTAAGCGTGGATCCGGATTCAGTCGTCCCAGTGAAGTACGGAACGCCGCTCATGGCTTGGATGATGCCGTCGAGCGCGCGCATCTGACGGTTTGCGCCAGTCGCGCCGAACCCGGTCACGTGCACCATGATGATCGCGGGATTGATCGACTTGAGCGTGTCGTAATCCCACCCGAGTTTGGCCGGGACATCGACGGTGTAGTTCGTGAGAACGACGTCCGATGACTTCACCATGTGCTTAAGGGTCGCCAGCCCCTCATCCGTCTTCAGGTCCAACACCACGGAGCGTTTTCCGCGGTTGTGACAACTGAAGTAGATGCTCTCCCCGTTGTCATCATGTGGGTATGACGAACGAGCTAGTTCTCCGTCTGGGGGCTCGACCTTGATCACGTCTGCGCCGTGATCGGCCAGGATCTGACCGCACTGCGGCCCCGCGATTGCGTGCGTCAGTTCCAGCACGCGGACACCCGCGAGACAGGTTGATTCCATGGTGGCCATGGGAGACATCGACTCCAATCCATATCGGTAGTAGAGGTTGACGACCCACGCCGACGAGCACACGTCGGGCTTACGCATCAGCGCTCGATAGCGCTGGCGTTCTCCAGGAGGAAACTCGTCATCAGCACAACAGGTAGCACCAAATTGAGTTCCTGAATGAAGCGTCATTCAGGGACGCTACAACGCGCCCACGTGATTTGCAACATAGGCCGCCGAAGATTCTCGGACGCGCACCGCCAGGACAGTCAGCTAAGCAGTTTCAACAACCTGGCTCCGTAACGAGACCATATTTCCTTATATATACGGGTTCTCCACGCCATAGATGTTCGCGTCTCCGCGACAGTCCCGGGATTGCATCTCCGCTCAGCGGGCGCAGGACTCAATCTTAGGTCGAGACAACTGGTCGTCGCCGACAGGTTGACGCCTTGAGATTGAATGACTATTCATTATTTGCAGGAGTCGATGAGAGGATTCGTATGAAGAGCGTGCTGATCGCGAATCGAGGAGAGATTGCCTGTCGTATCTTTCGTACCTGCGAAGCGCTCGGCCTTGAGAAACTGGCCGTGTATTCGGACGCGGATGCGGAGGGCCAACATGTCCGGATGGCCGATCGCGCGGTTCGCATTGGCGAAGGGCCGCCCACGGCGTCGTACCTCAACACAGCGGCTGTCCTCGATGCAGCCGAGGCGCTCGGCGCAGACGCTATTCACCCGGGGTACGGATTCTTGTCCGAAAACGTCGAGTTCGCCGCCGCTGTGCTCAAGGCCGGGCATATCTGGATCGGTCCCGGTATTCACGCTATGGAGGCGATGTCCCAGAAGGTTCGCGCGCGTGAGTTGATGCGAGCAGCCGGCGTCCCCGTCGTGCCCGGATCCGAAGCGTTGGGCGAGATCGATGACGCGCTCCGTCGGGCTGCGTCCATGGGCTACCCCGTTATGGTGAAAGCGGCCTCGGGCGGGGGCGGAATCGGTATGTCCATCGCTCACACCCCCGACGACTTGACGGCGGCCCTCGAGACCACTCGCAGTCGCGCGCAACGCTTTTTCGCCGGTGACGCCGTCTATTTAGAGAAGTACATCTCCCGCGCCCGTCACGTCGAGGTACAGGTCCTGGGGCTCAACTCCGGCGCTATCGCAGTCGTTGGTGATCGAGATTGCTCGGTGCAGCGCAGGCACCAGAAGGTTCTCGAGGAGGCACCGTGTTCGATCCTGACTTCCGACGAACGAACTCGGCTATACGAGATTGCAAGGGCGGCGGCGGCGCAGGTTCAATACCGCGGCGCGGGGACGATCGAGATGATCCTTGACCTAGATAGTCGGGATTTCTACTTCTTGGAGATGAACACGCGCCTTCAGGTGGAACACCCCGTGACCGAGTTGGTGAGCGGGCTGGACCTCGTGGAAGCGCAGATTCGGATCGCAGCCGGCGAGGATCTCGACCAGGATCTCCTCGAGCAGGCGGGTCGCGGTCACGCTATCGAGTTCCGCGTGTACGCAGAGGATCCGGTGCGCTTCCTGCCTGGGCCAGGACGAATTTCACGATGGGATCCACCAACGGGCCCCCATCTGCGGATTGACAGCGGCTACGCGAGAGGCGACACCGTATCGACCTTCTACGACCCGCTCATGGCGAAACTTTGTGTCCATGCGCCCGATCGAGTTACTGCCCTTGAACAACTAACGGCTGCAGCGAGCGCCTTCAAGATCGAAGGACCGAAGAACAATCTCGACCTGGTACGCAGGCTGGTTGACCAACCACAGTTCGCCGCCAACGACCACGACACGAACCTTCTCGGGCAGATTAGCTAATGCCGCAGGCACACGGATCTAAACTCTGCCTGGCAACCGCTGGTCACATCCACACGTATGAGCGCGCTGGCAGAACCACCCAGTCGCTCCTCGTCGGTGGATCTTCCCCACTAGGAGCAAGATCCACCGAACAGAAACTTCGATAAAGAACGAGGCCTCACGCCTCGGCCGAGACGGCAACTCCGCGCAGGTCCGGGTAACCATTCGCCCGCTGGCTGACGCCAGAGACGTTCGGGGCGACAGCCGTTGCCTGGTGGATCATGCATATCGGAATCAGGTGCGGCGGATTCGCGACCCACGCATCCATGTACTTCTCGTACGACGCTTTACGCTCCGCAGGGTCCAACGATCCGGCCCCTTCGGCCCCATACGTCAGAAGATCTGGATATTCGACGTCGCCTACGTTGAACAGTGCAGTGGGGCTGATGTACCGCGAATTGATGACATCCGGGTCGTTGATCCCGGTGAGAATCGTCGCGAGCGAATCAACCGACTGCGTTTCAGTTAACTCATGCACGATTTGGTTGGACGGCATCGGCACCAATGTCACGTCGATATTCACATCGGCGAGCTCATCCTGTATGACCTCGCCCAATTTGGTGTAGATCGTGACGTTCGGTGTGACCGTAGAAAGTTCCAGACTGGAAACGCCTTCGTCTTCGAGGATCTGCTTTGCCTGCTCCGGGTCGTATCCGAGCACGTCCAAGCCATCCCCGACCTTGTCGCTGTACCCAGGGCTGGATGACGGGAACGGCTGAATCTGCGGCGTGCAATAACCGTCGTACAGCCCCTGCGAGATAGCTTCCCGGTCAATCGCCATGTTGAGCGCCTTGCGCACCTCGGGATTGTCGTATGGCGCCTTCCCAGCGTTCACCAGCAGGTAGATGAACTGCGAGCTCGGCGCGACAATTGGCACGAACCCCGACGTCGACATCGTGTCGATTTGCTCGGCATTGATGTAAGCCCCGTCGAGTTCGCCGCTCTTGAGCGCATTGATCCGGGTTTGATCATCGGCCATGAAGTGATACGTCATTGTCGCGACCCGTTGCGCTTCAGGGTCCCAATATCCGTCAGTCAACTCGAAGTCAACACTGGTGCCCGTGATGATCTCCGATGCCACATATGGCCCGATTCCAGCTGGCTCATCTGTCAACGTGCCACTGGACACGGCGGCGGGCGAAACCATAATCCCGCCGCGGTTCGCCAGGGCCGTCACCAGCGGGCCGACAGCTCCCGACACGGTGATCGTCACGGTCAGTTCGTCAGCGACGTCGACCGACTCGATCTGATAAAGCTCTCCGCTCAAGGCGCTGCCCTCGCCGCGCGAGCGATCCAGATTGAACTTGACCGCGTCCGCATCGAAAGGCGTGCCGTCGGAGAACGTCAACCCCTCCCGTAACGTCAATGTCAGCGTTTTCCCATCAGCGGACGGCTGATAGTCGACCGCCAGCATCGGCTCGATCTGGCCGTCGAGGTCTTCGCGCAGCAACCGGTCGTACACGGGCTCGTAGAAGTTGATATCCGCGCCGTTGGTGCTAGAGATCGGATCCCAGTTGGTCGGGAACGAACTGAACCCCCAGTCGAAGTGGCCCGACTCGTCGTACTCGTCGGCCACGGGCACGGTGTTGCTGTATGGCGAGTCATCGGGCGATGAGGATCCGCCGCTTGGTGCACCCCCGCAACTCGCCAGCAATAGGCTCGCTCCCAGCAAACCTGCAACGATCCCTGTGCGCTGTCGCATTTCTGTTCCTTTCATACCGCCCTGCCCTACAAGTCAGGTTCGGGCTGAGGGGAACGGTATTACGTACGGATTGAGTATGCAATACCTGGTGCATGAATCACGCGTCCGAGCGAGAAATTCGACCGAGGGCCCGCACCTGCGCACTCGCGTCGGGGCGTACCTCTACCGCATCTGCGGTTCAGGTCGAGGAGACAGACTCTGGCGTCTTACGGCGCGCACGGCCCCGCACCAAGTCGACGACACCGACCAGGCCAGAGATCACCATCAGCGCGGCGATCCCGATGTAAGCGACGACGAACGCTGTGTCGTAGCCACCGCTCTGCAGGCCAATAAAGTAGATCGCAGTGATGATCGCGATGCCGATCGCAGTCCCGATCCGCTGACCAGTCTGCATGATTCCGCCAGAGCTGCCGGCGTACTCGACCGGCACCTCGGCGAGCGTCAAGGTCTGATTAGGGCTGATCACCATGCCTTGGGAAATGCCGACGAAGGACATCGTCAGTAACAGCCACCACGCGCTCAGACCGGTGGAGTGATGCAGCAGCACGACAACAATCGACGCGGCCACGCCGACCAGGGCAACCCCGATACCCGCGACCACCATCTTGCGGCCGTAGTTGAACACTATCCGGCCGGTGATCAGCGGGACTATCGCTGCGAAGATCGCCGATGGGACCCCCATCAGGCCGCTCGCGAGTGCACTGAACCCGAGCCCGTTTTGCAGGTATAGCGCGTTAATCACCCACAGGCACGGCAAGCCGAGGAAGAAGGTGCCGGACAACGCTGCGCCGTACGAGAAGCTGGGCGTACGGAACAGATCGAGGTCGACCATCGGCGCGCCACCACGACGTGCGTACCGCCTCTCCCAGCGCACCCAGATCCATACGGCGGCAAACCCGACGACGAGTAGCGCGTAGATCCATGCTCCCCAACTCCGCTCGAGGAACGGCAGCATGATCAGCAGGATCGCGGCCGCGAGAATAACGGTGCCGACAGGGTCGTAGTCAACTTTCGGCCGAGCGCCGGGCGCGGCACCGACAGATTTCGGACCTACCCAGGCACCCTTCGGCAGCCAGTGTCGGCCCACAAACATCGCGATGACGGCGATCGGGACGTTAATCAGGAATGACGCCCGCCAGCCCCATTCCTGCCCGAATCCCAGCACTAGCAGCCCGCCGAGCACCGGTCCCACAGCTACTGACACACCGACGACGCTGCCGTAAGCGCCAAACGCGACGCCGCGCGCCTTACCCGCGAAGAACTGCTGAATCATGCCCACCGTCTGCGGACTGAGTAAGCCAGAGCCCAACCCCATCACGATTCGCGCGATGTTGAGCACGAGCGGCGTTGGGGCCAAACCCGAGACCAGCGACCCGAGGCCAAACAACACGAGGCCGGCGATGAACAACTGACCGCGGCCGAGCAGATCTCCGGCGCGGCCGGCCGCGACCATCACGATCCCGAACGCAAGCGTGTATCCCGACAGCACCCATTGGATCGCGGAGTCAGAGGCACCGAGTGAATGCTGCATGCTCGGGAGCGTGACGTTCACGATCGAAATGCTCAGCAGCGACATGAACAGCGGAACCAGGATCGCGACCAGTAGTTTCCGCTGTTCGGACGTCATCCTGAGCGCTCCAACCGTCGATGTAATCCCCGATACAGGAGATCACACCACCAACCAGCGAACCGCTGCTACGTCGTGCTGACGGCTACGCCGTTCATGATGGCTTGGACAAGGTCATCGGCAAAACGTCGATGCTCGGTCCGGTATCGCGTTGTACGACGTCGCGGCGGCAGGTAGTTGAAATGCATCGAGACCGCACCCACCGCCATCTCCGACACCATGCTTGGGGAGACGCCCACCCGCACCTCCCCGCGCTCGATGCCCCGGATCGTGACCTCGCGAAGCGCACGCGAGCGATCTCGATACGCCTCGTCCAGCAGACGGGCGAAATCATCGTGCGCCAGTCGTTCGGCAAGGATGCGTTGCATCAGCGGCCCTTTGTCTGTCTGCCACCAGGCAACCTGCGAATGCACAACAGCGGAGATATCACCGCGGAAGCTACCCGTGTCGACCGCTACCGGGGGCTGCGCGTCCAGTAAGGCTTCGGCAATCAGGGATGGCTTATCGCGCCAGCGACGGTACACCGCAGGCTTGCCCACCCCAGCGGCGCGCGCGACCGCTTCGAATCCGAAGCCGATCCATCCCCCAGACATAAACACCGCGCGAGCGCCCTCGAGTACAGCAACATCAATCTCGGGGTCTCGGGGTCTACCGGCGGCTCGCGGTGGACTCACATCTCCTCCTCATCGCCGACGTGGCCTTGCACCCGGCCAACTCCGCACATGACGCCACTACTGCCACCAGACCGGGCGCTGCCGGCGCCATTGCACGCCGATCACCGCTGTGCGGATTCAGCGGGGTCTACCCCGAACGGCGAGTACGGAGTGGATTTCAGCATGGGGCCGTCGTCGCAGAACTCCTCGGCACCCTTGCCCGGGACCGGCATGATTCCTTCGCCATCGGTTTCGACCATCCAATGTGCGTGCCCCATCTGATGCACCGAGAAGCACGCCTGCAGGGCGCTGGAGAACCCCTGTATGTCCTGACTCTGGTTCACCTGCTCCTTGACCATCAGCGCAGTTGCCGGGTTACGGCGCGCGATCCGACGCGCGAAGGCCAGGGTGTCCTCATCGAGGCGATCGCGAGCGAATACCTTGTTCACCATGCCGAGTTGGAGCGCTTCTTCCGCTCCGATGCCATCGCCAGTCAGCAACAGCTCCTTGGCTTTGCGCGCACCGAACTCCCAGGGGTGCGCAAAGTACTCAAGCCCACACATCCCCAGCCGCGAACCGACGGGATCGCAGAAGAACGCGTCGTCGGCAGCGACAATGAGGTCGCAGCACCAGGCGAGCATGAGGCCGCCAGCGATGACCGGGCCCTGGACCGACGCGATCGTAATCTTGCGGAGGTCTCGCCAACGTCGCGTGTTGTTGAAGTAGTAGTGCCATTCCTGCAGCCAATTCTTTTCAACGCCATTCTTGGTCCCGCCGCGCATCGCCAGCGACGGCTCGAAGCCATCACCCGGCTCACGTTCGGCAACCGCTGCGCTGGAACCGAGGTCATGCCCCGAGGAGAACGAGCTCCCCTCTGCCCGCAGCACAACCACTCGCACTGCGTCGTCCGCCTCGGCAGATAGCAGCGCTTTATCGAGTTCGACGAGCAATCCCCTGTGCTGGGCGTTGCGCTGACGCGGTCGATTCAGCGAGATGATCGCGATCTTGCCTTCGTCTGTCGTCTGGTAAGTAATCCACTTGAGATCGTCCACGAGATTCCTCCATTGCTCGGCGTTTGGAATTCGCACTCGCGTGTACCACTCCACACCATGGACGCCGCGAACTCCAGAGCAGCACTTGGCTAGCGCCGCACTTGACACTGGTTTCAGCAAGCAGTTACGTTACGCGAACCGTCCGAATTAACAATCCGACACCGTCCGCAGCATTAAGCGAGGCCAACGATGCATGTCCCCACGCCCACCGACGAGGCGATCGCGCATTGGACGAGTACCGGCGACTGGGTCGACGAGCTGCTAGACGGGTACCTGGCCCGCGCTGCCCGCGAGATTCCGGATTCGCCAGCGGTCATCCGCAACGACGTCACGGTGACTTTTGGCGAGCTCGACGCCCAGGTCACCAAAGCGGCCGCGATGCTGCAAAGCTGCGGAGTGCTCCCTGGCGAGGTTGTGACCTGGCAACTGCCGAACTGGATCGAGGCGATTGAGCTTCACAACGCGGTATTGAGGTGCGGGGCGATCAGCAATCCCGTGGTTCCGATCTATCGCGAGCGCGAACTCGCTTTCATCCTCCGTCAGGCAGAATCCCGCGTGCTCGTGGTCCCCAGTTACTTCCGGAAGTTCGACTACGGTCAAATGGGCGCGAGGCTCCAGGCAGACATCTCCACATTGCAGACCGTCATCACCGTCGGCGATGGCCCGACCGCGAACAAGGCTGCGATCGACTACAAGTCGGCGTGTATTAACGCGTCCGGTCAACCCGATACGGTCGCACGCGACGCTAATCAACCCGCGTTGTTGCTCTTCACCTCAGGGACGACAGCGAATCCCAAAGGCGTCGTCCACACTCACAACACCCTCGGATACAAACTGCGCAACGAAATCGCTGTGTGGGACCTGACCAGCGATGATGTCATCTACATGCCTTCTCCAGTCGGACACATCACCGGAATCAGCATGGCGGCATCCCTTCCGCAGATGATTGGTGCGCCTGCGGTGCTCCAAGACGTCTGGTCGGCCGAGGAAGGCGTCGACCTCATCGAACGTTATCGCTGCAAATTCACAATGGGGGCTACGCCGTTCCTTCACGGCATCCTCACCGAATCTGAGAAACGCGGACTATCGACCAGCAGCCTGCGACTGTTCGTGTGCGGCGGCGCAGAAGTTCCGGCGGGGCTTGTTCGCGACGCTAGTGATCGGCTCGATTGCTTTATTACCCGCGTTTGGGGCTCCACTGAGTTCCCCCTGCCGACAGGCTGCGCCCCCGGAGACCCCGTGGCGAAAGCAGCTGAAACGGACGGGCGACTCTTGGGTGCCGAAAGTATTCGCATCATCGCGCCCGACGGAAGTGAACTCGGGGCGGGCGAGGCTGGGGAGGTTCAGGTAACCGGCCCCGAACTCATGGTCGGGTACTTGGACCCCGAGCTCAACGAGTCCGCGTTCACCTCCGACGGATGGTTCCGTTCCGGGGACCTCGGTTATCTCGACGATGACGGATACCTGACGATCACGGGCCGCATCAAAGACATCATTATCCGTGGCGGCGAGAACATTAGCGCCAAGGAAGTAGAGGACCTGCTCTTCGAACACCCGACCGTCGACGAGGTTGCTGTCGTGGGCAAGCCCGACGACGTCATGGGCGAACGCGTCTGCGCCGTCGTCGTGCCGGCACACGGCCAACAACCCGACCTAGGCGACTTGGTGACTTTCTTGCGCGCCGAGGGCATCGCGAACCAGAAACTTCCTGAACACCTCGTCATCGTCGATGATCTCCCACGCACAGCGAGCGGCAAGATTCAGAAATTCCAGCTTCGTCAGCAGCTGAAGGGCAAGTAAATGCAGATTCAATACACCTCTGAAGAGGAACGCTTTCGGCAGCAGATACGCGACTTCCTGCATGCCAACCTGCCCGCCGATTGGCAGGGAGTCGGCGCTTTGAGCGGTCGCGCGCACGAACAGTTCAACGAACAGTGGCGGCGCACGATTCTGGACGCTGGGTACTTGGGATACGCCTACCCCAAAGAGGTCGGCGGCAGCGGATTCAACGCGATCGAGAAAGCGATCGTGCAGGAGGAGTTCCTGTTGGCCGGCGCACCGCTGGCCCCAACCCGGAACGATTTCTCCTTCCTCTCTTTGCTCGGACCGACATTGCTCGAATGGGGTACTCCAGAGCAGAAGGAGTTCTTCTTCGCGAATGCGTTCAGCGGCGCACACCAGTGGGCGCAGGGGTACTCCGAGCCCGAGGCGGGAAGTGATCTGTTCAGTCTTCGCACGCGTGCAGCCCTCGACGGCGATACCTGGGTGATCAACGGGCAGAAGATCTGGACGACCGCGGCCAGTACAGCGAACTGGCTGTTTGTGCTATGCCGTACTGGCGAACCGAATAGCGGCGGTAAGGGAATTTCGTTCCTACTCGTTCCCGTCGATCAACCCGGTGTCGATGTACGTCCGATCAAGACGATGACCGGAGATGCCGAGTACTGCGAAGTGTTCTTCGATAGCGCTCGTACGGACGCGAAGAACATCCTTGGCCCGGTCAACAGCGGAGCCAAAGTCGCACTCACCCTGCTCGGCTTCGAGCGCAGCGCGTCCGCTGTAGCAGCAGCGGTGGGACACCGCATCGAGCTGATCAGGCTGCTCAAACTTGCGCGCAGTCGCGGCTGCCTCGAGGACATGACGATCCGGGATCGGTTCGCTTCCATGCTCCAATCCGCGGAGATACTACGTTTCGTCGCCCTTCGGGTAGTGACGATCGAGTCAACGGGCAATGCCCCCGGCCCCGAGTCGTCATTCATGAAACTGTTCGTATCGGAGTTCCATCAGAAGTTGCTTGAACTCTCGGTCGACGTTCTCGGAAGCGACGCTGTCATCCACGACGGACCTGGGCACTCAGTCCTCTTCGGCGCCGAACCGCTCGGCACCCCGAATGACAACGCCGTATGGCTGGATAACTTCTATATGTCGCGAGTGGAGACGGTGTACGGCGGGTCTAGCCAAATCCAACGCAACACGATCGCAGAGCGCGTTCTCGGGCTCCCTCGCTAGCGACGTCGGACAACTCCCTCAACTTTCGACCAGATTGGCATCCCAGATGCACTTTGACCTCACCCCCGAACAGTCCGATTTACAGTCGATGGCGAGGGACTATTTCGCCCGAGAGGTCACTCTCGGTGCGGCACGCGCGACCCACGACAACCCCGAGTTTTGGGATCGTGGAGCCTGGATGCGCCTCGCCGATATAGGTTTCACGGGCATCGCGGTCCCGTCGGACGTCGGTGGCGGGGGCGGCGGCATCGTCGAACTCGCAATCATTCTGATGGAAAGCGGCCAGGTTGTGGCGTCCCAGCCATTACTGCCAGCCGCTGTCGCCTCCGTTATGGTGCAGCGCTGCCAGGGTGCCGCGCGCGACCAGATCCTTCGTGACCTCTGCGATGGCACGCGTGTCGCAGTAGCGACTCTTGAGCATTGCGATCCGCAGTATTCTGGCGATCCAGCGATCACACTCGCCGATGGCGTCGTCACAGGCGTTGCGCCACAGGTTATCGACGGCGCGCGTGCCGACCTGCTGGTGCTCCCCGTGTTGACCGATGACGGCACTGCGATTGCAGCCGTCTCGCTAGATCAGGGCGCGACCGGGGTGCAACCGCGGGAGTCAACTGACCCGACCCGCCCGGTCGCTGACATCACGTTCACAAACGCAGCGGCCACCGTCCTTGCGACAGGTCCCGACGCGACGAACATTCTGCAGTTCTCGCGGTCAACGGCGTGGACGCTGCTGGCCGCCGAATCGCTTGGTGTTGGTCAGGCGAGCCTCGACAGGACCGTTGATTACGCACGTTCACGAGCCCAGTTCGGCAAACCGATCGGGAGCTTTCAGTCCTTAAAGCATTTGATTGCTGATGTGTTCGTCGGTCTCGAGTCCGGCTGGCCAGCGACCTTCTACGCTGCTGCAGCGCTCGACGCAGACCTTGCCGAGGGACCGTCTTCGGCCAGCGTAGCGAAGGACTACTGCGCCGAGGCGGCGTTCCGAGCTGCCGCGACCGCGATTCAGGTGCACGGTGGCATCGGATTCACGTGGGAGTCGGACTGCCACCTGTTCTTCAAGCGCGCAACGGTAAACCGCGCAATCCTCGGTGTGGGGCCAACGCACCGCAGAAACCTCTTGGACACGTTGTTAGCGGACTTGAAGATCTAGGCTCGAGAGGTTGCTGAGGCGCGACGTGCCAGGATGGGTTCAGGCCATGCTCTGAGGGAGACGGCACCTGGATAATCCGCGTGCTCACCTACGGAGCCTGCTTGAACCGACGCCCGCGACGCCAGGAGCCCGACACGTGGATTCCCATCAGCCGACCTCCCCCGAGATGCTGCTCAGCTCGGATTCCGACCATGAGGGCGTACCACCGTTCCGGGAACTAGTTTCGATCGAGTCCTACGGCGCCGAGCGTTTCCGCGGCGTTAGCCCGCTGCACTGGCCCGGGCATCGCGTGTTTGGTGGCATCGTCGCCGGACAAGCGCTGCAGGCCGCCGGCCACACGGTCACCGGCCTGCGGCCGCATTCGATGCACGCGTACTTTCTGCAGATCGGGCGTCCAGAGATCCCGCTGGACTACGCAGTCACCCGCGTTCGCGATGGTCGTAGTTTCGCCACGCGATCGGTCGAAGTCACGCAGGCCGGTTCGGTCATCTTCACGATGCTCGCCTCCTTTCACCGCACCGAACCCGGCGAGCAATATCAACTACATCGCGCGGCGGACGTAGCCGTGCCCACGCACGATGCACAGAGTCCTCAATCGGTACTCCCGCACCTCGAGGTTCTCGACGACCTGGACGTACAGGACGTCGGGGCAACCGAACCCCGCGACGATGGCACGTTCGCCTCCACTCGACGGATGTGGTTGCGTGTGCGTGAGGACCTACCGGACGATCCGCTGCTACACGCATCGATCCTCACGCTGATGTCGGATATGGGAATGGTGACGGCCGCGCGTCCACCGGCGATGTGGCGCGACAGCCGCCCGACGATGGCCGCGAGTCTCGATCACGCGATGTGGTTCCACCGTGACATTCGGGTCGACGACTGGTTGTTGTACGACCTGCATTCGGTTTCGGTGGCGGGCTCGCGGGCACTCGCGCGCGGGGTTATGCATGCCGCGGGCGGCGACCTCGTGGCCTCGATCACCCAGGAAGCTTTGATTCGCACCTCACGGGAGTGACACTCATGGCCGAGAAGATTGACTTCAAGAAGAGTCTCGCGAGCTATCACGGACGTCGGGGACAATTCGCGATTGTCGACGTACCCGATCTGCGTTACCTCATGATCGACGGTCACGGCGATCCGAACACCTCGCAATCGTTCACCGGCGCGCTCGAGACGCTCTACCCGATTGCCTACAAACTGAAGTTCGCCAGCAAAACCGAGTTAGGACGCGATTACGTCGTCCCACCGCTGGAAGGATTATGGACGGCGCCGGACCTGGCGGCGTACACCACGGACCGCGACAAATCCCGCTGGGACTGGACCGCGATGATCATGGTGCCTGAGTGGATCACCGCGGATATGTACGATTCCGTCCTCGCGCAGGTCGCCGGTAAGACTCCCCCGCCGCGAATCAACGATCTGCGGCTGGAAACGCTGTCCGAAGGGCGATGCGCGCAGACCTTGCACGTCGGCGCCTTCGACGACGAAGGCCCCGTTCTTGACGAGATGCACAACCGGTTCATTCCGGATGCTGGATATCGCTTAGCGGGCACCCATCATGAGGTGTACTTCAGCGATTTCCGCAGAGTCGCACCCGAACGAATGCGCACCCTGCTGCGCCAACCTGTCACACCGCGTGATTTATCTCGGGTCAGTGCACCGACTGAGAGTTAGTTGATAGTTGCGGTGCCACGGTCGATCACGATGTCACCGTCAGCATTAGCCGTCCGGTAGCGCACACTCGAGCCGTCAACCCACATAGAGACGGTGATCGACTCACCCGGGATGATCGGTTTGGTGAAACGCCCCGACATCGATGTGAACCGGGACGGATCCGAACCAGCAACGGCGTGCAGCAACGCACGACCGGTGTAGCCGTACGTGCACATCCCATGCAGGATCGGCTTGTCGAAGCCGCCTCGACGCGCGGCCGCCGGGTCTGAGTGCAGCGGATTGCGATCCCCGGTCAGCCGGTAGAGCAGCGCCTGATCGGTCGGCGTCGCATAGGTGACGACGTGGTCGGGATCGCCGGTTGGCGCTTCCCAGCCCGCATCACCACCGCGTTCGCCGCCGAATCCGCCGCCGCCCAACACGAACATTGCCATCTCGATCGTGGCGACGTGCGCTCCGGAGAGATCGTGCGCGATGGTCTCGACCTGCACCAGCGCGCCGGCGCCCTTGTCGAACACGCCGACGATCTTGCTGACGCTCTCCAACTCCCCGGAGACCGTCAGCGGCTGATGCAGGGTGAACGCCTGTGTCGCATGCAGCGTCTTGGCGGTATCGACGTCCGCCGGCAATAACCCACCGACCGCGCCCGCAGCGGCGACGTTAATGAAGGTCGGCAGCACCAACTGTTGTACGTCGACCGAGTTCTCTGTGGTGAACTCCAACTCGTCGTAGGGGTCGACTTGTCCCGCGCCGACACCGAGCGCGTAGAGCAGTGCATCCTTCGAGTCCCACGTGGTGCGGACCGGATCACTAGTGCGTCCAATCAACGATGAATCGATGGGCATACGTTCCTCATTTCTTCGCGAACCGCGGCGTTGACTCCGAAACTGGATGGCGGTTGTCTGGCGAGCAACTGCCGGAGACAACCCACGGCAAACCTTAGGTCACACCCGATCCCACCTGCACGACAGCACAATATGAACCCTGCGAGAATCGCCAACATATGAGGATTCCCGCTCACGACCGACGATAACGCACCGCAGTGCTGAACCACCGCCGAAGGCCATACCGCCGTTCCGCGGCGTACCGTCCCATTAGAGTTTGGTGCGCACGACATCCGATGCTTGTGGCCGTGAAGGACAGCGATGACCCTCATGAACGACCTGCCTGAGTCGGCTCCCGACCCGACCGGGCGCGGGACGTCGGCTCAGGCGATGCGCATCGAACGCGTGCTCCGTGCGGCGATCGACTTGGCCGCCGAAGGCGGCTACGAGGCCGTGCAGATGCGCGAAGTCGCGCGCCGGGCAGGGATCGCAATGGCCACGCTCTACCGGTACTACCCCTCGAAAGAAGAACTCATTCGAGGCGCCATCCTGAGCGAACTCGGCAGTTTGCGAGCCGATCTACGCCGCCGTCCGGCCCGCCAAGACTCCCCCGCCGGGCGCACCGGTGAGGTTTTCGCACGCGGGTTTCGCGCCATGCTGCGTAATCCGGGGTTCGCGCACGCTGCGATGTCGGCGCATCAGACCCCGCAGCCGCTCGCCCATGCCGATAGCGACCAGCCGCGCGAGCGCCCGGTCTCGGTGTTCGCCGATATCGCAGCGGAGCAGGCCTGGGGCGACAACCACGTGATCACCGAGGCAGAGCACCGCGCGTTGCAGATGGTCCAGACGGTGTGGGTCGGCAGTACGGTGTCGTGGCTCAATGGGCTCCTCGACGGACCCGAGGTCGAACGACGAATCCGGCTTGCCGCGAGCAAGCTTCTCGACTGAACGCCCACTACACCATTCCTTGACAAACTGCGAGCGCACGGTGAGGATCACTAACGATCTAGAACGTGTTCTCATTGATGTCATACGCGCACTGTCGGCCTCATCTCGAGTCCCCCGCGATGTGCGCGGATAGAGCCCGATCCACGAATCGCACGGAAGGACAACCACATGCCCGCAGAGGAGTTCCGAGCTAAGGCTCTCGCCTGGCTCAAGGAGAACGCCCGGCCATTCAGCGGTGACGACGGCGACTATAACCCGACCCTGCAGGAGTCCAAGGACTTCCAGAAGAAGCTAGCCGAGGCAGGACTTGCCGGCATCACCTGGCCGAAGGAATACGGCGGCCAGGGACTCGGCGAGGATGAACTGATCGCGTTCAACGAGGCGGCTGCCGACTTCCTTCTCCCGGTCGGCCCGTTCGTCATCGGCCTGGGTATGCCCGCGCCGACGATCCTCGAACTCGGTACCGAAGAGCAGAAGAAGCGCCACATCCCGAAGATGCTCACCGGCGAAGAGGTCTGGTGCCAGCTTTTCTCCGAGCCCAACGGCGGCTCGGACGTCGCGAGCCTGCAGACCACTGCCACGCGTACCGAGTCCGGCAACTGGCTGATCAACGGGCAGAAGGTGTGGACCTCGGGCGCCCAGTTCTCCGATTTCGGCGCGATCCTCGCCCGCACTGACCCGACGGTTCCGCGGCACGCCGGCATCACAATGTTCATCGTGGACATGCATCACCCGGGCGTCACCGTCCGCCCGCTGGTCGTCGCCACCGGCGATGCACCGTTCAACGAGGTCTACTTCGATGACGTCGAGGTGCCCGCCGACGCTGTCATCGGCGAGGTCAACGCAGGGTGGCCGGCCGCGGTGGTCATGCTGCGCAACGAGCGCGTGACGATCGGTGCGAAGGGCCGCTCGCGCTCGGCGCCGCTCGGGTTCGACGCGCTAGCCGAGCTGGCCAAGGAAATCGGGACCAACGAAGACTCCGGCGTACGCCGCAAACTCGCGACCGTGTACGCCCGCGAAATGGCCATGGCGCATTTCGGCAAGGTGCTGCACGAAGGCGCACTCGCCGGCAAGGAGATCGGCGCGCGCGGTTCGGCTGCGAAGCTCGCCGGTGCGGAATTCGGCCTGTGGGCCAGCGATGCCGCCGAGGAGATTGTCGGCCAGGACGTCGCCCTGCTCACCGGCAAGGCTGCGAAGGTCGCCAAGTCGATCCTCGCCGGACCGGGTTCAGCGACCGCCGGTGGATCGAACGAGATCCAGCGCAACATCGTCGCCGAGCGCGTCCTGGGTCTACCGAAGGACCCGGGTGCGGCCGACCGCAAGACACCGTTCAACCAACTCAAGCTGTCGAAGTGACCTGCGAGATATAGGAGCTTTTTCGTGACGCTAATCGATAACTCCGACCAGCAGGCACTGGCGGAAACCATTCAGAAACTCATCGCCGACCGCTCGCCGCTGTCGAAGGTGCGCGAGGTCGCGCTGTCGGACGACCCGTACGACGCCGACGTCTGGCGAAGGATCAGCGACCTCGGCGTGCCGGGCCTGGCGATTCCAGAGGAATTCGGCGGAGCCGGCGGCACCTGGGCCGACCTGTTGGTCGCGTTGCGCGAACTTGGGACCGGCCTGGTGCCGTCCCCGCTGTTCGCCTCCAGCGTGCTCGCGGCGGGTGCGCTGCTGGCCAGCGACGACGCCGAGGCTAAGTCGCAGTGGCTACCGAAGATCGCTGAGGGCGCTGCGATTGGCGCCCTCGCCATCAGCGAGACCGGCGACGCGACGTGGGGCTCACGTCCGTCCAGCGTCACCGCGAACGACGGCAAGCTCAGCGGCACCAAGGTCGCCGTACTCAACGGCGCGCAGGCCGACGTCCTCGTCGTGCAGGCCTCCGACGGTCTGTACCTCGTCGAAGCGGGCGCGGCTGGCGTCACCGTGACCACCGAGGAGAGCCTGGACCTGACCCGCAGCATCGCCACGGTCGTCCTCGACGGGGCCGAAGGTCGCAAACTCGCCGGGGACGCCGATGCGATCCTCGACCGGGTGACCGACCTGGCAAACGTGGCGCTCGCTGCCGAGCAGTCCGGCGCGATCACCTCGTGCATCAACATCACGACCGAGTACGCGAACATTCGCTACAGCTTCGGACTGCCGATCGGCGCTTATCAGGGCGTCAAGCACAAGCTCGCCGACGCCTACACCGAGTGGTCGCTGGTCGACGCGTCGGTACGCTCGGCTAGCCAGGCACTGACGACCGAGTCGGACGAGACTCCGGTCGCGGCGGCCGCTGCGCGCGTGCTGTCCTCGCCTGCGTACGTGCGTGCGGCGAAGAACATGATGCTGTTGCACGGCGGCATCGGCTTCACTTGGGAGCATGACGCGCACCTGTTCTACCGCAACGCGGTGACCGGGAACGTGCTGCTTGGTGGCCCGTTGTTCCAGCAGGATCGCCTGGCCGACAAGCTCGGCGTGTAGCCATAGCCCGAGACCGGGGTTCACCTGTATAGGTGGACCCCGGTTTTGCTTGTTCAGGGCACCCAACTACGTTCGACGAGTCGCGTGCTTAGTCAGGCCGTTCGCGGGACCGTGACCTCCAGTACAAGCGCGTTGCGTCACCGCAGATCGCGAGGGGGTTCGCTTCGGTAGGCGGTAGTTTCATTGACGTGACTCTCCCCGACCCGGAGCATCCGGATCCACCAGGCGCGCCGGCGGTACAACTCGACGCCGCTGCGCGAACAGCGGCCACCCAGTCCGCGGACCGCGGTCGGCGCGCTCAGTTCGGCATCGCGATCGGGGTCCTCGCAGCGTTCGTCGGCCTGCTGCCGCAACTCTTCAACGGTGCGCGGTTACCACTTCAAAACCTCTGGACCACCGATTCCGCAGCCATGCCGTTCGCGCTGCTGCCGCTGAACCAGTACTACATCCTTCAGGTGCTCATCATGCAACTCGTCGGCGGACTCGTCGCCGGTGTGGCCGCCCGCGCGTTACAGCACCGCGTACCTCGACTTGCTGCATCGTTAGGTGTGCTCGGCATCCACTTGGTCGCCACGCTGCAGGTCGCCGTCGTACTCGCCGACGGCCTGGGGATCGCGACCTCGTACGCCGACGATCGAGCGCTGTTGTATTTCTTCGGCATGCTGGGCATCGCGTTGCTTGGCACCGGATTGGGACAAGCAATTTTCTGGCTCACGCAAAGCAAGTCAGTGCCCATCTGCGCCGTCGGTCTTCTCGCGAGCGCCGTTCCGATCGCAAGCTGGATCAATTACGTGGTCGTCGTGTTCACCGGCGTCGGCGAGGGGATGTCGACGTGGAATTCGGTCACCCACTGGCTGCCCGCGGTGATCGTAGGACTAGTGCTCGCGTGGTGTGGGGTGCGTCCGCTGGCACGGATCGCGGTGTGGGTCGCCGGGTTAGTAATCTTGTGGCTTGTTCCACCGCTGTTTATCGCGATCCCGTACTCGCTCGGGACTCGCTGGGTCGGCACCGACATCTCCGATGCGCTCGCCAGTGGGGTCGATGTGTTCGGTGCGGCGTTGTGGCAGGACGGGCGGCCGCTGTTGGTCGCACTGGTGATTGCGATCGCAGGGACGATCGTGTTCACGCTGGTAAATCACACCCGACACGGTCGGATCCCCACCACCGGGCACATCGACTACTAAGCAAGCCACATATCGGCGCAGCCATACCCGTCGGTTTACTTATCGACCAGACTACTCGGCGTCGGAGCTCCCGCAATGATCGCATCCGCCGTCGTGGCCGCATCGGCAGGCGGACGGCGCTGGTAGGTCGAGCATCGGATTGCCGTCGAAGAAACCGAATGGCTTCAGGTGCATGGACACCGAGGAGACCGGCATGACTGGCCAGTCTTCCGGGCGCACCACGTGGTGCGCACTCATCGTGTGCCACAGCACCAGGTCCGCATCAGCGATCGAGCGGTCCCCCGCGGCGTACGCCGGAAGCCCATCGCCACCTGGGTTCTGCGCGACATACTCGCCGGCCGCGTAACGCTGTGCCGGGTCGTACGCCGTGGCCCACAACGCCTTCGCGGCGAAGGCCCCGCGGGCGGCCTGCTGTGAGCCTTCCTGCCACAGCGGCGCCGTAAACGGGCCGGGTTCTAACTTGTAGCCAGTCGGCGCGCCCAGCGCAGAGGCCTTGTCCGCACTGGTCACCAACCACGCTCGAGCGTGCAGTGAATCCGGCAGGCGCTGCGCGGCGCTCTCTGTGTCGAGGTGTTCGCGGCGTGCGCGCCACGCGTTTCCATGTGGGTTACTCGGCCCGGCGGGCTCAGCGACGGAGTTCAGTTCGTAGAGGTTGTTCCGATCACCGTCCACGCGCATATCGAGGCGGACATTGAAGTAGTGCTCGTGATTGGGGCCGTAGAGGCCGGGCGCAACGAGCGTGCCGAACTCAGGCGTGCCGCCCACTTCGATCGCACCAGTGGAGATGATCCCGGTTAGCTTGACTTCGAAGGAGATCGAGCCGTCCAGATATAGATGCCAATAGAAGCCGTACTCGTAATTACCGACGGTCGCGATAAATGAGATGACCAAGCGACGGTTGCGTTGTACGTGCGCTCGACCGGTCCGGAAGTCCGTGTGCTTGAAGCCGATCGAGTAGTCCTCCTCGTGCATGCACACCGCATTCGGCATCACCATCGGGTTTCCGTCTTGATCGTTGACGAGACCATCGAAGTACCGGATTTCGCCGAGGCAGTCACAGCCGAGCTCGAGCGCGTTCGCCAGCCAACCCAGTCCGTATTCCCCCTCGTCGAAGACGTTCTTGTTCCAGTGCGTCGGACTCGGATCGCCGTACGGGATATACATCTCTGACAGCGATGCGCGGTACAGCACCGGGCGGGAAATGCCGCGGTCGAGATAATTCACGTCGTACAGCACGAGCCCCTCACGCGGGGTGAACCCGATGCGCAGTCGCCAGTTTGACCAACTGACATGGTGCCCTTCGACGGTAAAACTGGGCCCATTCGGCTGGGTGATCTCCAGTGCTGCCAATGCCGTTCGTTCGGTTTCGAACGCTGGCACATTGCCATCCTCGTAGACGAGTTCGGGGTAATAGTTGCCCGGCTGCGGGGGGATCGGCACCATGCCGTGGTCGGCGACATCCAGCACCCTCATCTCGTCGAGGTCCACGGTCACGATCAGGCCCTCGATGGGGCGGGCGTATCCGTTGTCCTCGGCGCTGGCCCGAAGGAACGTCAGCGGTCGGGCTATGCGTCGCTTCCCCGGATCGTCGTCGGGCCCGGTGTATCCACCGGCCCACGGATCGATCATCGCGAGACTGAAGTCGTCGACCCCGCGTGCGCGCATGGCCGCTTGCCATCGCGCATCGCTGCGTATTGCCTCGTCGCACGCGGCGAACTCTTCCATCATCATCGGCGGCTGTACGCCGTCGATGAGCCGCCACCGCACGACTTCGCCGTTCGTCACCGAGGCGATGACCTCATAGGTGGTCCGCGCGCCACGGTCACGTAGTAGCGCGGACGCTTGGCGGTCCCAGGCATCGCCCGGCTGCCACGTCGTTACCACGTGCTTCGGCGGCTCCTGCAGTTCTAAGTAAACGAACCTGCAGGAGTCGGTCCATTCGGGCGCCGATCGGATGATCGCGGCGGCGGCAGTCATCTCGGCGGCGCTCAGCGGCTCTAGTGGGTGGGCGGGAGTCGGCGATGTTTGCTCGGTCGCGGTCATCTGCAGGTCGCCTCCTACGGCGAGTGGGATGCGTCACTTCGCAGCCTAATCCCCCAACCGCCCGTCTGGTTCCGATCACAGCAGGCGTTCACGGCCTAGCCCTCCCGGCGTTCCCGTCGCAATCTTCTGAGCTCCTGCCCCAGCGCTTCGGCCGGCGCGGCCTCGCCGAGATGCTCCAGTTTGTCGGGATTATTGATCGCGCGTACGGCCTGGATCTGGCCGTCGGCGACATCGAGAACGATCACCGTGATGACGCGACCATCCCGATCCCGCAAGATCCCACCAGGTTGACGATTGATCGAACGCACCTCCAACCGCGCGCCCAACTCCCACAGATCGCGGTACGCCGACAGAACCAGCCGTGCGATCGGATCGGGCCCGATCACAGCGCGCTTCAGGTTCGGTACTCGGCCGCCGCCGTCGGCCGTGAATTGCGCGTCTGCGGTCAGCAGTTGTCGCAGCCCGTCGACGTCCCCGGCCCGCACCGCATCGAAGAACCGCTCGGCCAACTCATCACGATGCTGCAGATCGGCATCGAACCTGATCCGCCCCGCGGCCATGTGCTGGCGTGCCCGTGCCACCAATTGGCGGCACGCCGATTCGCCACGTTTGAGCAGCTGCGCGATTTCGCCGTAGCTGTATCCGAACACCTCTCGTAGGACGTACGCCGCACGTTCCAGCGGGCTCAGGCGCTCCAGCAGCAGCAACGCCGCCATCGATATCGAGTCCGCGAGTTCGGCGGATCGTTGCGGATCCTGGTACGGATCCTCCAGCAACGGCTCCGGCAACCACTGGCCAACGTACGTCTCACGACGAATCCGCGCCGAGTTCAGCGTATTGATTGCGTTGCGAGTGACGACGGTCGACAGAAATGCCTTCGCAGATCGGACGTCGTCCTCAGCCTGAAAGATCGGCCAAGCGTCCTGGACGACATCCTCTGCTTCGCCGACGCTGCCGAGGATCCGGTACGCGATGGAGAACAGCAGCGGACGAAGTTCGGAGAACTCCGCCGCTCGCTGTTCTTGTTTCTCACTCACGCCTCGAACGGTACGGCGCTAAACCGTCCCCAGACCAGGAAAATCGTCAAGACGATGAACAGTAAGTCTCCGGCGATGGCGCTCACTGGTTCGTGACGCAGAATTCTGGTTGTCGCTGCACCGGTCATATACATGGTCATGCCGAGTGCTGCGAACGGCACCAGGATCGGCCCGATGCCCACCATCGCCGGCAGCACCAGACCGAGTCCGCCCAGCAACTCCAATACGCCGAGGCGTTTGAAGCCGGCGGAGCTGAAGTCCTCCGTCCATTTCGCTGCGGCGCCGCCCTTCGCGGCGAACGTTTCCTTCGGCACCGTGAGTTTCACGATGCCACCGATGCTGAACGCCACCGCCAAAATTCCCGCGATGATCCACAGTGCGGTATCCATGGGCTCTCCCTTCTTGAAGAAGTTCTCACCCTGTAGACAAACTGGCGTCAATTCCTGTGACATGTCCGGCGTCGGATCACCGGTCGCTCACGCCAGGTGAACAGTTACGCCCGCGGATCCGCGTAGGTAGGTCATCGCGCATGCTCCCGCGATCCCACTGAGCAGAGAGCCGCGCTCGCTATGTGCGTTGCCCTCAGGACTCAGCGAGCCGGGCGTCGATGAGCTGGCGGCACAACGCCTCCGGGACTTCTTCGGTGTAGCGGATCTTCAGGAATCCCGCACCGTAGCCGTAGCCGGCCGCAGCGACGGCCTCTTGGTGGTCGGCAAAGAACTCCGGCGTGAACCGCAGGGAACAATGTTTGCCGAATGCCTGCAGGAGCCACTGCATGCCTTCGGCGATATACGCGGGCTGATTCCATCGCAATTCTTCACTGACCCGCGGCACATAACTGAGGCTGATCTCGCGCAAACGCTCGAGATGTTCGCGCTGATGTGGCTCGAGTCGATCGAAGAAATCCTGGACGCTGGAACGCTTCGGGGCTGGCATGGCCAGAGAATAATGGACCGCGAATCGAGAAGGAAACCTACCCGCGAGCTGGCTCAGCCGGCCTCGATCCCACCTCCGACGGTGAACGATGACCCGGTGCAGAATGACGACCGATCCGACAGCAGCCACACCACCATTTCGGCGACTTCCTCCGGTACGCCGTACCGCGACATCGGAGTACGCGCCATTCGGCTGGCGTGTACCTCATCGGTGGCAGTTCCCTGTGTCATCGGGGTTCTCACATACCCCGGGCACAGCGCGTTGATGCGTACTCCGCTCTCGGCGTACTCCAACGCCGATGCCTTGGTCAGGCCGATGACCGCGTGCTTACTCGCGGTGTACGGCGACGCACCGGCCAGGCCGATCAACCCTGCGACCGAGGCCGTGTTGACGATCGACCCGCGAGCGCGAGGAATCATCTGCTTCAGTTCCTGACGCAGGCACAGGAATACCCCGTCCAGGTTGACATCCAGTACGTCACGCCAGGCCTGCAGCGGTAGATCACCGGTGAGCATCCCTGGCTGGTAATCGCGCCCTCGCGAGATTCCGGCGTTATTGAAGGCGCCGTCCAGTCCGTCGAAAGCGTCCTCCGCAGCCGCGACCATCGCCTCGACCTGGGCCTCGTTCGTCACGTCCACCTGCAACGCCAGCGCGCGCCCGCCCGCCCGAGTTATCAGTTCCGCGGTGTGTTCGGCCCCATCACGGTCGACGTCGGCCACCGCCACGTTCGCCCCTTCGCGGGTGGCCGCGAGCGCTGTCGCCCGGCCGATCCCCGATCCGCCGCCGGTGATGAGCACGGACTTTCCTTCGAGCATTCCTGGCATGCTGGTCGACCTTCCCTGGGGCTACGGGCGGACCAGTTGGTCCGCCGTGGTGGACCCTCGAACCGTAGCGCCCGTCACAGTCGCCTGGGAAGCATTGCCGCGATTCACAGGCTTGCGCTGCACCCGCGAACACGCCTCCGCAGGACCGTCGGAGATTGACCGCGCATCTGCCGGGTGGTAGTCACTATGAAAATGTATTTATCGAACGTCCAGTCAGTTTGCGTCGGCCTCCCCAAGGGGAAACTCGACGTGGACCCGGCCTAAGGAAATCCCATGCGAGTTTCTGTCAAGATCGCCGCCGCACTGGCAGTCACGTTGCTAGTCGCCGGCTGCGGTGATGCACCCGACTCTGGCTCCTCCGACGCCGACGGGCTGCCCACCAGCGTCCCGCTCGCTGATGACTACGACCCGGATGCTCACCTCACCTGGGCGCATAACACCTTCGCGTTCGACTGGGACCCGATCCGCAGCGTCACCGGCGCCGACCTGCCGTTCTTCGATCCGGTGTACGACCGGCTACTGAACCAGACCGGCGACGGCGAGATCGTCCCGATGCTGACCGAGGAGTTCACCCCGGCCGAGGACAACAAGTCCATCACGCTCAAACTTCGCGACGGCCTCACGTACTCGGACGGCACGCCGTTCGACGCAGAGTCGGTCAAGTTCAATCTCGAACGCACCACCGGCCCCGACAGCAAGATCTCTGGCGAGGTCTACCAACTTGAGTCCGTCGAGGTCATCGACCCGTTGACGGTCAAGATCAACGTCACCGGCTCGCTCGGTTCGCTGGTGACCGCATTGGCGGCACGCCCGGGAATCATGGTGTCGCCGGCGGCGGCCAAATCCGGCGCTCTCGACAAAGGTCCGGTAGGCATCGGTCCGTACCAAGTCACCAATTCCGTCCCCGGCGACAAGGTCGACTACGAAAAGACCCCCGACTATTGGGATCCCGACGCGCAGCACGTCGCGACCATCACCTACTACCTAATGACCGACGACCAGACCCGCATCAATGCGCTCAAGACCGGAGAACTGGACGGCGCTCAGCTCAGTGGCGATCAGATCAACACCGCATTGAACTCCGATTTCAATGTGATCTCGAAGGCCGGCTCGCCCATGCTCTACTTCGCGGTGAATACCGACCAGGAGCCGTTCGGTGACCCGGAGGTCCGCAAGGCGCTCAATATGGCCGTCGACCGCGAGGCTGTGTCGCAGGGCCTGTTCGACGGCTACTGCACCCCGCAAATCCAGCCGTTCCCTGCTGATAGCCCCGGCTACAGCAAGAAGATCGGCGATGGGCTCGATGTTTTCCCGTACGACCCGGCACAGGCCAAGGAGATCTTGGAGTCCAAGGGAGTCACGAGTCTGGACGTCCGAGTGGTCACGCCGGTCGTGACCCTGTACACGGCATTCGGCGAGGTACTCCAGCAACAGTTGAAGGAGATCGGCCTCAACATCGAGGTCCGTCCGCTTTCACCCGTCGAGCAAGTTCAGCAATTCTCCATCGACAAGACGGCGAAGATGTTCGAGTCGGCCACGACCGGCATTAACGACCCGGATGCCTTGTACGGCCGCTATGTCTCGCCGGAGGCGCTGTTCAATCCCGGCAACGAAGAGTACCCAGAGTTGAACGAGTACGCCGCCGCCGGAGCGGCCGATATCGATCCCGCCAAGCGCGCGCCGCATTATGAGGACTACATGGACGCGTGGGTCGAATCGCCGCCGCACTTCGTCCCGGTCTGCAGCGTCGAATTAGCCCAAGGCTTCACCGACAAGATCTCGGGCCTCGACTCGCCAAACGGACGCATGCTGTTTCGCAACGTCGCCAAGAGCGAATAATCGCGCAGCGACTGCGAACGTGGCCGGACGATGGACTCCTCGCGAACCAGGAGACGAGTCGCCGCCCGGCCGCGTCTGCTGCAGCGTTCGATGACAACCGGGGATGAGAGACTCAGTGCATGACCGTTCGACGGCTGGTTCCTGTGTCCATGCTTGCCTGCGCGCTCGTGCTCGGCGCCTGCGCTGATGATTCGGATTCCTCGACAACACCCGACGACACATCGCCCGCGTCCGATGGGCAGATTACGTCGAAGGAACCGCTTACGATCCACCCCGTGGCAGACCAAGCCGCAGGCGAGTGTCCCGCCGTCGATGAACCACAGCTCGCGTTGCCGGATCCGACCTCCGAAGATTGCCTGATCCTCGATGAGCCGGCGATGGCGCCCACGCAGTTCGAGGGCGTCGAAGCGACCCTGGATCCGAATCTCGGTGCGTGGGTGGTCAACCTGACCCTGATCGATGCCGACTCGGAGACTTTTGGCGAACTGACCGCGCAGACTGCTCAACTGGATCCGCCGCAGAACCGCATCGCGCTCGTTTTGGACGGCTCGGAACTGCTGGTCGCACCGGTCGTCGCCGACCGAATCGTCGGCCCGGTTCAAATCTCTGGAGGCTTCTCCGAGACCGACGCCAAGGACATCGCCGAAGCGCTCGGGGGCTGAGGTCGTCAGCGTGGTTCATCACCTCATACCTTTCGCCACCGACCGGCCTACGTGATTAGGTGAATCCGGTTCCCGCGAGCCAGCCATCCAGCCCAGCCAGGAGTACGCCGATGACCTTCCGTTACGACGAAACCGCCCGCAACCTCGCGCGCCAGGCATATCAGGAACTCGAACCACTGCACGTCATCGCCTACTTCGGTCCCCAGGTCGCCGAGGTCAATGACGAGGAGGGTATGACCTTCTTCGGGTCATACTTCGGCTGGCGCGCAGCACCGTTGGGCGATATCCCCGCCGCGTTGGTCACGGCCACCTTCTACAACTTCAGCCCGCGCGCGACCGAGCCAGGCTGGGACTCGGCCCGCGCCACACGCACCCCATCGCAACTGCTGGATGCACGCGAACGGGTGGCAGATAAAGCGCTGACCCGCGCGCTCGGCGATCTACTCTCGAGCCCGGAACTCCCTCGTACTGTCGAGCGCCTGAACGCAGCGCTCGCGGCCGCACCCAAGGGAGGTCGGCCGTTGGGCGCCGCAAACCTCGACCTGGCACGCGATCTGGCACCGCATGTTGCGCTATGGCAGGCAACCGCGACCTTCCGCGAATTACGCGGGGACGGACACATCGCGTCATTGGTCGCCCACGAGATCACGCCGTGCGAGTCAGTTGTCTTCCACGAAGCTGACCGCGATCCTGCGCTACCAGGCGGGCGGATGGGACGCGAGCGTGCCAAGAATTCCCGCGCCTGGAACGACGACGAATGGGCCGAGGCCCTCGACGCGCTGCGGGTGCGGGGGCTGTTGGAGGCGGACGCCGAGCGGCTAACCGCCAAAGGATCCGAGCTATATCAGCTGATCGAGGATGAGACCGACGACGCCGGCGCCGGGGTGTGGGCATCGATCGAGGATCCGCTGAACCTGCTCGCCGCTGCCCGCCCCTTCGTCCACGCCGTTATTGACGCGGGCATACTGCCACCCAGGTATCAGAAGTAGCGTCACCCGGCGGGGGTTCGCTGCGAATCAGGATGCGCATCCGCCCACTCGGCGCGTCTCGCTGCAGATACAACAGCGGCACCCCAGCCCGGTCGGAGTTCAGCCCACATCGGCGCAGTAACGGCGATCCGGTGCTCACCCCGAGCACCTCGGCGTCACGTGGACCGGCTGGAACGGCGTCAAAGGACCGCCACGCGTAGTACATATCGTGACCGACGATGTCTCGCAGCATGGAATGGTCGAAGGACTCGTTGCCCCGCTGCCTGATCTGCTCGACGCTCCATGCGGTGCGCGTCCATAACTGAGTTCGGATGATCGGCGCGCCATCGAGGATGTGCACCAGTTCCAGCCAGGTGAGTCGTCCACGTCCGAGGTGCTCGGCAGCATCCGCGGGCGCATCGACCTCGGCCACGTCAAGCAGGCTCTCCCGCAACTGACGTCCCTGCTCCTGCATGGCGCGGGTGGATCGTTCATGTTGCACCGCCCAGTCCCACGGCGACATTTCGACCTCGAACGGCTCGAGTCGCGGGGCCACGAACGTCCCGCTGCCTTGCCGGCGCACAATCAGCCCGACCCGCGCGAGTTCGGAGAGCGCTTGTCGCACAGTGAGCCGGTTGACCCCGAACTCGGCCGCGAACCCGATCTCGGTCGGCAACTTGGCTCCCGGTTCGAGGACACCAGTGTCAATCAAGTCCCGAATTGCGTCATGCACCTGCACGTGCAGCGGCAGTTGTTCGGATCGAGGTGCGGCCATGGCCGAAGTCTAGATGACTGGAACTATCCCGACTCGCTCCCCACTTCGCCCACACCGCTGCTTCTTTGGTAGTTCTCCGGCGGTTCACCAAGCTCTGCGGAGCCGTTAATTCATCTAGATGAATCTGGAGGAGTCTCGCCCCCTCACCAAGGAATCTCATGAAATCCACCGGACCTACCCTCCTGGCCGCCGGCGTACTGAGCGCCGTCACCCTGCTCAGCGGCTGCACTTCCGGCGCCTCCGCCGACGACAACCCCGACGTCATCGAGTTCGGCGTACCGCCGGGCGAAGCCGACCCTGAGATGCTCGAGAAGATGCAGCCCACCGCTGACCTCGTCTCCGAAGCCGCCGGCGTGGACGTCAACGTGACCAAGACCAGCGACTACCTCGCGATTGTCGAGGCTATGCGCTCGGACCTACTGGACGTGGCGATGTTCAGCCCGATGCCGACCGTAATCGCGCAAGGCGTCGCCGATATCGAGCCGCTCGCGGTGGCACTCGGCGCGCCGTACTCGACCTACATCATCTGCAGCCCCGATGCCGGCGTCGACGACCTCGCCGACGTCCAGGACCACTCCATGGCGTTCGTCGATCCGGGGTCCACCAGCGGCAACTACATTCCCCGCCTCATGCTGACGCAGGCCGGGGTAGATCTCGAAGCCCTCGAGTCGACGTTCGCCGGCGGGCACGACGTCGCGGCGCTATCGGTCAAGCAAGGCAGCACCGATTGCGCCGCCGTGGCGTCGATGCTGTTGCCGGATCTGGTGTCCTCCGGCACGATCGCCGAGTCCGACTACGAGATCGTCGCCGAATCCGATCCGCTGCCCATTTCCATGGTGGTCATCGCCCGCGAAGGTCTCTCGCAGGACATCAAGGACCAGATCACCGAGGCGTTCCTCGACGCACCACAGGAGGTGCTCGACACCGTCGGTGCCACCGAGTTCGTGCCCGCCGAAGACGCCGACTGGACCATCTTCGAAGAGGCCGCGAAGGAGCTCGGCGTGGAACTGGACGAGGTCGAATGAGCACCCCACTGCTGCAGGCAAACGACGTATCGTTCGCGTACCCCGATGGCACGAAGGCGCTGAATCAGGTCAACGTGCGAGTTCAGCAGGGCGAGATCGTCGCGGTTCTCGGCCCGTCCGGCGCAGGAAAGTCGACGCTGTTTCGCTGCCTGGCTGGTCTTGAGACAGTCGGCGACGGCGCGATCTTGCTCGATGGAACGGATCTGGCCGGGCTGCACGGCTCGACCAGACGGCGCACCCTCGCCCGGATCGGGCTGGTGTTCCAGGAATTTCACCTGGTCGGCCAGGCAACGACCCTGAGCAATGCGTTGATCGGGCGGCTCGCACACGCGCCGCTGTGGCGCAGCCTGCTACACCTCACCAGTCCCGCAGATCGCGAATATGTAGTGGAACTGCTGGTGCGACTAGGCCTACGCGACCAGATTCGTAAGCGGGCCGATCAGCTCTCCGGTGGGCAACGGCAGCGCGTTGCGCTCGCACGCGCGCTCGCTCAGCGTCCGACGGTGCTGCTCGCCGACGAACCGGTCGCGAATCTTGATCCCGTACTCGCCGCCGGGGTCGTGGACGACATCGTCCGTATGGTGCGCGCAGAAGGTCTGACCACCGTCCTGAACCTGCACGATGTCGATCTCGCGCGCCGCGTTGCCGAACGCATCATCGGTATGCGCACGGGCGCGGTATTGTTCGACCTCCCCGTTGATCAGGTCACCGACGAGCGGCTCGCCGAGTTGTACGGCGGCGTATCCGGGCCCGCGCTCGTTTCGGCGGCATCATGAAACTCATGGAGCACCCCACCCAGGGGACAAAACCTGACGACGTTTCGAAGCTCGCCAAACTCCGCCAACCAAGTGCGTTGACGATCGCAGGCGCGATCGTCGCCGTGCTCATCTTCATCGTGTCGGCGCGCACCAGCGAACTATCCATCGGCACGTTGATCAACGGTCTGCCGGCCATCGCAGACTTCGTCTCCCGAATGTTTCCGCCGGACTGGTCAGAACTGGGCACCGCGATCGAGTTGATGTGGGAGACGCTGGGCATCGCGCTCACCGGCACGCTGCTCGGCGTGGTGTTCGCCGTACCACTAGCGTTGCTGGCTGCACGCACGGTCACCCCGAATCCGTGGATTCGTCAGCCGGTCCGGTTCGTGGTCAATGTTTTCCGCGCCATACCCGAGTTGATGTTCGCGCTGATCTTTGTCTCTGCGGTCGGCCTCGGTGCGCTGGCCGGGACACTGGCGATCATCGTGGGCACCAGTTTCGGCGTCGCCCGGTTGTACTCCGACATCTTCGAGGCCGCCGACATGCGGGCGTGGGAGGCGGCGGCCGCTACCGGCGCCCGAAAGTCCCAGCGGATCAGTTGGGTGTTGCTGCCCCAACAACTGCCAACTATGGCCAGCTACTGCCTGTTGATCCTCGACAGCAACGTGCGCGCCGCGACGCTGCTGGGCCTGGTGGGCGCCGGCGGCATCGGCATGGAGATGCAAACCAAACTGCGGCTCTTCGACTACGGCGCCGTGATGACCATCGTGATCGTCGTGCTGGTCGTCGTCATCGCCTTGGACCAACTGTCCTCGTACCTACGAAAGAAGCTCGTATGACCATCCCCGTCATGGATCAACTCGTCAATCTGCGCGATGTCGCCGATGCGGTCCCAGCGATCACACCGGGCATACTGCTACGTAGCGATGCGCCGTACGCCGGTGATCGCCACGACTACCGCGTCACGTGGCCGCCGCGAACCGTGGTTGATCTGCGTGACCTGACCGAAAGCGACTCGCCGAACCCGCTCGCGCAGGCCGCACGAGTGCACCACCTACCGCTGCTCGACGGTCGAGCACGCGATGTCTCCGCGATGCCGCCGAGCCTCGGTGAGCTCTACCTGACAATGCTGTGCGAGCCGGCCGCGAGTCGGCTCGTCGCCGCGATCGAACTCATCGCAACGGGCCCTGCACCGGTATTGGTGCACTGCGCCGCGGGTAAAGACCGAACCGGCGTGACCATCGCACTCGCGTTGGCACTCGTGGGCATCGACGATGAGGCCATCACCGCCGATTACGCCCTCACCGCGGCAGCGATGGACGACGTACACGCGCGACTCGGCACAACCCACGCGCATCTCACCGCCGATGTCCTCGGCTCGATACCGGAGGACTTCATGACCGCAGCACCGGAATCGATCGGCGCGGTGCTGGCCGAGTGGCGCTCGAGGCGGTCCGGCGCGCTGGGCTGGTACCTCGATCATGGTGGGTCCGCCAGGACGGTCGCGCTCCTGCGCGAGCGGCTGCTGCTGGTGAGCACCGGATGAATTCCAGGTGCGCGCGGAGCGTCCCGCGGCGATTTGTGGCTATCGTCGATGTTCGAGCAGCCGAACAACAACCGCGAAGGATGCCATGACCGCCGAGACTCCGCTAGACCTCGCCCGCCTCGTCAACCTTCGCGATGTGGCGGCGGGGGTCCCTGGCCTTCGCCGCGACATGCTCCTGCGCAGCGACGCACCGCGGTCGGGCGACCGGCACGAGGGATACCTGACGCACTGGCCGCCACGCACCATCATTGATCTGCGGGACGCCGAGGAACGTGACGGTCAGCCGCATCCGTTCGACGGTTCGGCCGCCGTGCATTACCTGCCGCTCCTCAACGGTCGCGCCAGGGACACCTCGTCCTATCCGGACTCGCTCGGCGAGCTTTACGTACAGATGCTCACCGCTCCGGGAGCCGGCTATTTGGTCTCCGCGATCGAAGCGATCGCCACCGGAGACGGGCCGGTACTGGTGCATTGCGCGATCGGTAAGGATCGCACCGGGGTCACAGTGGCGCTCGCATTGACGTTGGCCGGGGTGGACGACGAATCGATTATCCGCGAGTACGCCCTGACGAATGCCGTGATGGACCGAGTGCGTGCGCGTACCGGCACCGTTCGTGCGCATGTGGCCGGTGAACAGGCCCGCCGACTGTCCGATGACTTCGCCGGTGCGCCGAGTGCCGCGATCGAAATGGCGCTCGGCGCCTGGCGAGCGCATCGCGGTGGCGCGCTGGGGTGGTACCTCGACAACGACGGATCCCCGCAGATCGTGGCCGCGCTGCGGGCACGTCTGCTCGACTAGCTATTCAGCACCTCGCCGTTGGGCGAGGTGCGGCGTACGGTGATGCGCATGGACGCACGCGAGGTACTCATCGACGGGATCGGCCGCAGCCAGGAGGTGTGCCATCAGGTGCTGGACGGGCTTTCGACTGCGGACGTCAACTGGCGGCCGGGCTCAGAGGCCAATTCGATCACCTGGCTGATCTGGCACATTGCCCGTGAACAGGACGTGCAGATCGCGCCGCTACATGGCACCGACCAAGTCTGGCTACGAGAGGGCTGGGTCAAGCAATTCGGACTCGACCTGCCACCAAAGTCCATGGGGTACGGGCATACCCCCGAGGACGTCGGCAAAGTCGTCGTCACCGACACCGGACTACTCACCGGATACCTCGACGCGGCGACCGCCGCCACGATCGACTACTTCAAGAGCGTTGACGTGACCACCTTGGACGAGGTGATCGACAAGAACTGGGAGCCGCCGGTGACCCGCGCCGTCCGCCTGGTCAGCATTGTCGACGACGCCGCTCAGCATGCCGGGCAGGCGGGCTTCCTCCGGGGGCTACTGCCCCGCTGAACCGTCACGTCATTTCGACGGGTTGCCGCACCGGTCGCGTCCCGCCCTAGCGACGAATCAGACAGCCGCGCGCACCGTACGCACGGCTAAACTTTCAGGTGTATGTCAAAGATCGCGGCAGCCCCGTCCACCCCCTCCAGGCTGCAGCGCGCCCGTAGGTGGCGCAGCGACCGGCTGAACCGATTCGTAGCGTCCGACCCAGGCCTCACACGCCTGCGCACGGCGTTGCAGGCCGTCATCGCGGTCGGCGCAGCGATTCTCGCCGAGTGGATTTTCTTCTCCATCGCGCACCCGCTCACCGTCCCCGACGACGCACCGAACGCGGAGTTCCATAACCAGGCCGCAAGCGTCATGGGGATCATGGCGGGCGCCGTCGTAGTGATGGTTTCGACCTTCGCCGGGCCAATGTTCGCGACGATCGGCAAGGGTGTCCTCGGACTGTCGTTGCTGCCGGTCTCGATGTTCGGCGGCGTCGCTCTCGGCCTGGCAATAGCGAATATTCAACCGCTCGCGCTCGCCGTGATGGCATTGATCCTCGGCACAACCGGGTTCTTGCGTCGGTTCGGGCCGTGGGGATTCGTGATCGGCCAAGGCCTGTTCATGGGCAACTTCATGGGGCTTTTCCTTGGGCACCTCACCGATGTTCAGCACCTGGGCTGGATCGCGATTCAGGTGGCGATCGGCGGTGCGGTGGCGATCCTCGCGCAACTCCTGCTGTTCGTGCCGAGCAGATGGTCGGCGATCAAGCGATTGCGCTCGTCGTTCTTGGGGCGAGCCGACGGCGTCGCGGCAGCGACCGTCGAGGTGCTGAATCGGCGCGGTGTGGCGAAGTTGCGCAAGCGCCAACACGAGCAGCTGGTGCGCCTGAACGAAACTGCGCTGATCATCGACGGGCAGCTCGCCGGATACCCACGATTGCCTCTCGGTACGACGGCCGCCGAGTTACATGAGCAACTATTCACCGCCGAACTGTCGCTGGCGAACGCCGCCCGCTTTGCGCGCGCACTCTCCACGACCGACGCCCCGGAATCGGCCATCGGGCATATGCGCGATGCGATGCTCGCCATCCGCGCTCGCGACACCGTTCGCATCGCGACCGTAGGACGCGGCCTACGCACCTGGCTGAAGGACACGGACGTTCACCTGGACGAGTCCGAGCGAGTGATCCTGCACCGGTTCGCGACCTCCGTCATCGACTACGCCACCGTGCTCGCGAAGGTCAGCAGCCAGCGATTTGAGCCTTATTTGCACCGTATGCGCGCCCGTCGCGTGGCCGAGGAAGACAAGTTCGAGGCGTCTGTCGAGCTGGCCAGCGGCTGGCTTCCGGGATCGTCCGGGGTGAGCGCGACAGCGTCCGAGGAGCCCGCGGCGCAGGCGCACACCGCGGAACTCCCGCCGTACGTACGGGCGGGGATCCAAATGACGATCGCCGCGGGGATCTCCGTCGTACTCGGTGTGTTGATCTCCCCCGACCGGTTCTATTGGGCGGTCATCGCGACGTTCGTGACGTTCATGGGCGCGAACAACGCGGCCGAACAGGTACGCAAAGGCGCGTTCCGGGTGATCGGAACCGTCGGCGGTGTCGTCATCGGCGCCCTGCTCGCGCACGCGGTCGGTCATCAAGTGGCGATGTCGATCATCGTGATTCTCGCGTTCCTGTTCCTCGGGATCTATTTCATGCGAGTCAACTACGCCCTGTTCGCGGTGGCGATCACCGTGATGGTCTCGATGCTGTACGTGCAACTCGGCGAGTACTCCGAAGACATCCTTGAGTTACGCCTACTGGAAACCCTGGTCGGTTCGCTCGCGGCCGTGCTGACCGTGCTGTTCGTGTTCCCGTTGCGTACGGCGCGGGTGGTGCGGATCGCGACGCGAGAGTTCGTCGATGCGCTCGCGGAGATGGCCGGTCAGACGGTCCTGCTGTTGCAACGCAGCGAGGACGAGCAGGAGCTGCGCCGCGCGACCCGCGACGTCGACGCGGCATTTCAGGCACTCGCAGCCGCGACGGCGCCGGGACGGTCGAAGTTGCGGATCCCGGGCTCGTTCGGCGGCGTCGAGCAGCCGTGGTGGTTCGCCGCGAACGCCGCCCACTCGTACGCGCGGAACTTGGTGATCGATACCCGCGAGGGGCGCCCGATCAAGGGTGCGCACGCAGAACTGCTGTCCGCCGCGGGTGACCTACTGGTTGCCTCGGCCGCCGAACTATCCGCCGGGATGACCGAGCACCGCACGACCCGCGTCTACACCCGCTCAGCGTCGCAGTTCGAGCGCGTGGCTGCCGAGTTGGACGACGAGCATCGGTTCACGCCGCGCCAGTTAGCGCTACGCGATCTGCAGTTACTCGATGGCGCACTCGCGAACCTGGCGCAGTCAGCCGGACTCGAGGTCCGCTCGATGGACGCCGCCATCACCTGAGCGAACACCGTACGCCGTGGTGTTCAGTTAAAAAGGCAGATCTTGTACCGACTACGGTTCAAGATCTGCCTTTGCAATCGCGGCCGTCAATTCGCGCATTAAGGCGCGCACTTACACCCCGTAGTCGGGGCAAAACCGCGCCACCTAATGCGCGACTGAGAAACCCGGCGTGCGCGACTGAGAAACCCGGCCTCGGCGTACGGCGGGATCGAATCAGTTACGACTCGTCCGGCTCGAGTGCGTCGAGGATCAGCGCGAGCCCGAAGGTGAACTCATCGCCGTACTCGTATCCGGGCTGCATCGCGTGCGTCATGGCGATCTCCGCGAGATACGGGAACCGCTCCGCGACGCCCTCGGCGAGGATCCCTTCGGCGACGTCATGCAGCTGCGACTCGTTGTCGAACGGCAGACTCACCTCCTGCAGCACGAAACCGTAGACGTACGAATCGATCAGCGAGACCGCGTGTGCCGCCATCACCACAGAGAACCCGTTGGCCCGCAGATTGCCCAGTACGGCGTCGTGATGTGTCAAGGTCGCCGGTCCCGGATTCGCCCGAGAATCCATCAAGCCCACCGCCCACCGATGCCCCTTCAACGCCTCACGCGCCGACCTGGCGCGCGCCCGCATCGCTGGTCGCCACGGATCACCAGGCGCCGGTAACTCGATCTCGGCAAAGATCGCATCGACCATGCCATCCAGGATCCCGTCGCGACCGGCGACGTGGTTGTACAGCGACATCGCCTCCACTCCGAGCCGCGCGGCTACCGCGCGCATCGTCACCCCGGTGGCGCCGTTGGCGTCCGCAATCGCGACTGCTGCCGCCACGATCCGTTCACGACTGAGCGGCGTACGACGTTTCGCTGGACTCACAATCAGACCCTCCCTTGACGAACTTACACCGTAAGCCTACTCTTACTTACATCGTAAGTTTTTGAGTGACCAGCGGTGGGAGATCACCACATGACGAACGCGCACGAAATCCGTCGGGTCTGCGTCATCGGCGCATCAGGAAAACTCGGCCAGTACATGATTCGGCATTGCCTCGATCGCGGATATGAGGTCGTCGGAGTCTGCCGCACCAAGAGCATCCCGAAACTAGACGCCCTCGCCGATCAGATCACCATCATCGGCGGCAAGACCAACGATCGCGAGGTCATCAGTCAGGCGGTCGCTGGCTGCGACGGCGTACTGACGGTATTGGTCCCGTGGGGCGTACAGCAGTACTCCTCCGGAACCGCGCAGGCTGTGCTCGACTACGCCGAGCCACATGCTCGGCTCGCGTTCTCCTGCGGATGGCACATCACCCGCGACGGTAAAGATCAATACTCGCGAGGATTCCGCGCCTTCCTGAAGGTCTCCACCTGGCTCGGGCGGGCGGTGCGTTTCGCCGAGATCGACGACCAGGTGGAAGCGTGCCGGCGGATCTTCGCCAGCGAGCGACCGTGGACCGTGGTACGCGGCAGCGACCTTGAAGAAGGCGACAGTCAGGGGCTTCCGGTCTGGAGCGAACACGTCGGCGACCCGGTGCTAGCCAGCAACCTCACCCGACGCACCGACTTTGCGCTGTTCATGGTCGAGGCGCTTCGTGACGACTCGCTGATCCAGCAGGCGCCAGCGATCGTAGGGCGTCTCACTCCGAGCGCTCAGGCCCACCTGTCGAACGCGTAGCGCCACTGCTTGATCAACATTTGAACCCGGTGCGCATACGACCGCGGCAATCGGCGCACGACGTCGCCCCCTTGCCGAGACCGACTCCGCGGCGATCAGATCGCGTAGCGCCTCGGTAGTTCCTGCTGCCGAGGACGATTGACCGGGGCGTCGGACGACTGCGCCGAATAATCACGCCCGGTGTTGGCGCAGTTCGTCGAGGCGTAATAGTGCCTCTCGGCGCTCCTGCGCATGATCGACCATGCGCGGCGGATACCCACCAGCGTAGCCATCCTCATGTCGCCAGGGCTCGTGCGCCGCAGCACCGCGAAGGTGGCGCAGCTCTGGCAGCCAACGCCGTACGTAGTGACCGTCTGGGTCGAACCGCAGGCCTTGGCGAATCGGATTGAAGATCCGGTAGTACGGCGCGGCGTCGGTCCCGGTGCCAGCAACCCACTGCCAGCCATGGCTGTTGGAGGCGAGATCGCCATCCTGTAGATGTTTCATGAAGTGGCGCGCCCCCACTGGCCACCACGTGTGCAGGTCCTTTACCAGGAAACTCGCGGTCACCATGCGTACCCGGTTGTGCATCCAACCCTGCTCACGTAACTGCCGCATCCCCGCGTCGACGAGCGGATAGCCCGTGCGACCGTCCCGCCATGCCTGTATCGCTTCTTCGTCGTTGTCATAGCGCATCCGCGCGAAGTCCGCGCGCCAGTCACGCCACGCCGATTTCGGTGAATGCCACAGGACGTCGGCGTAGAACTCGCGCCAGGCTAGTTCGGACATATATCGACGGACACTATCGATTCTCCCGGCGGCGCTCCCAGCGGTGTCCTTTTCACGGGCGAGGTCGGCCAGCATTGTGCGCGGATGTATTTCGCCGTACTTGAGCGGGACCGACATCCCGCTGGTGACGTCGAGATCGGGGCGGTCCCGGTGCTCCCCGTAGCCAGAGAGGTCCATCCGCAAGAACGTCCACCACCGTTCCAGCGCGGCATTCTCGCCAACACCACCATTGACTTCTCGGACGACCTCCTCGCCAGCGACGCCGCGCCGCCAGCGTGGTTCGACTGCGTCGGCCGGCGCCGGCCAGCCGTGCGCGGCCCACGCGGCGCGGTACGGGGTGAACACGCGGTACGGCGTACGGCCGGACGTGTTCACTCGCCCGGGTGCGACCGCGTACGGAGTCCCGGTAACCATCAGCCGGCGACCAGTTGCGGCCAGTGCGCGCTGCACCAGCGCATCTCGAGATCGCCCGTACGGCGTGGTTTCGCCGGTCACGTGCACCTCATCGGCCGCGACCTCGTCGGCGATCTCCCGGAGTACCGCCGCCGGCTCACCGGACCGCACCACCAAAGCACCATCCGTCTGCGCCGACAGCGCGGCCAGCGAATCACGCAGGCGCCTCACCCGCGCGCCGTGCACGCATCCGAACGCCGAGTCGAGCACAAATACCGGCAACACCCGGTCGGCGGCCGCGCAGGCAGCGAGCAACGCCGGGTTGTCCCCCAACCGTAGATCGCGGCGGAACCACATCACGGCAGTGGTCATCGCGCACCACCACGCGAGGACGCGGCCACCCGCGCCGCAATGCGGTCCCACACCCGGTTCGGCAACCGCGCGGCGATCCTCATCAGCAACGCTATCGGCGCCGGAAAGACGATCTCACGGCGACCGCGTTCGAGCCCGTCGGCGATCGAGCGTGCGGCGTGATCGGGTTCGACGATGAAAGGCATTGGGAACGCGTTGTTCTCGGTGAGTTCGGTGCGTACGAATCCAGGCGCGACGGTAGTCACCGAAATACCGCGGACACCGAGCGACGCACGCAGCGACTCAAGCAGATTCAACTGCGCAGCCTTCGTCGCGCCGTATGCTTCGGATCCGGCAAGGCCGCGATAGCCGGCAACGGAGGCGATACCGACAATGTGCCCTGCACCCTCGTCCACCATCCTGGGCACGACTTGTGCGAGCACATTGTTCATTCCCAGCAGGTTCACCTCGACATGCTCAGCGAACGTCTGGCGATCCCACCGACTGACGTCGAACTGCTTCCAGGTGCCCGCACACCACACGACGAGATCGATACCGCCGAGCCCGTCACACACCGCATCAGTTGCGGCTGCCACCTCGCCTGGCTCGGTGACATCGCATGGTGCGACAACCATCCGTCCGCGCGAGAGTTCCTCAAGTCGCGATCGGCGACGCGCACTAATGGCGAGAATCGCGCCGCGTCGTTCGAGTTCTTCAGCCAGCGCGGCCCCGATCCCGCTGGATGCACCCACGATCCAGCATCGGACCCCGGTCAGATTGACACTCATAGAACACTCTCCTCGCGGTCATCGGTTCGCGTGTCGCGACACTCGGTTCGCCGATATATGGGCAGTCTCCGCATCCATAACCAGCCGCCGTGCAGGCGGATCAACGTGCTCACCCGCTGCGTGACCAGCGGATGGCGCAGCACGACCCACAACAATGCGCGCCGATTGATCAAACGTGGGGTGCCGCGAAACGAGGCGCTGAAAGTACAACGTCCTTCCCGGAGCAGGTCGACGCTCACCTCGAGGTCATCGCGCGTCAGGCGCACGCGGACGTCGTACTGACCGTTGATGTCGTTGAACGGCGACACGTAGAAAGACTTGTCGATTCGCGCGGAGCCGTGCTCGCTCGGATCGAGTAGGTAAGCGTGCCGCCCGCCGTACGTGTTGTGCACCTCCAGCACGATCGCTGCGATCGCCCCATCGCGATCGATGCACCAGAACACGGTTAACGGATTGAAGGTATATCCCAAGAATCTCGGATTGGTCAGCATCAGCACCCGGTCGTCGCCGGTCAGTTCGATCCCATGGTTGCACAGGAAGCGGGCCACGTCCCCGCGTATGCCACCCCCGAGCCGCCCGTTATCGAGGTGATCCTGCGCCTCGAACGCGGCAAACGGGCGCCAGTGTCGAGGAATAGCGTCGATCTCGTCCAGATCCACCAGCCATTGGTAAGTCCGATGCCGGAAGCGGTGCACCAACGGTGTCCGGCGCTCGTGGAACACTTGGCCAACAACAATCGCGGGCAGCGACGGCAACGAGTCGGCCTTCACCACGTGACCCCGAACCGCGCTGCGGCCGCCACACCGGAACGACACCCGTCTTCATGGAATCCCCACCCTAGGTGCGCGCCGGCAAACGCGAGACGTTCACCGCCGGCCTCGCTCAACCGTGCCGCAGCAGCGACCGCTTCGGCCGTGAAGATCGGGTGTTGGTACGTCATCTTGGCGGTCACGAAGGACTCGTCGACCCGGCCGTTGGCGCCGAGGGTAACGAGGTGCTCGTCGTTGTCGTCCAGGCCCTGCAGCCGATTCATCCAATAACTGACACTGACGTCGTCCGATCGACCGTGACAGGCCGGCAGTCGGTAGTTCCACGACGCACGGGCGCGCTCGAGGGTCGGCAACAGTGACGCGTCCCGGTGCAGCCAGGTGTGGTTGACCGAGTACTCGATCGCCATCAGGTCGGCCTTCTCTTCGGGGGACGCATCAGCGAGCAGATCCAGAGCCTGGTCGGCATGCGTGGCGATGACAACGCGGTCGAAGGTGTGCTCACCCGATGCCGTGCGTACGTCGACGCCGTCATCGTGCCGCTGTACCGACAGCACCTCAGCGCTCGTCCGTACGTCGCCGAGCCGCTCGACGACTGCCCCGACATAGGTACGCGAGCCGTCGACCACGGTCCGCCACGTCGGAGAGCCCGAGACGCGCAACATTCCGTGATGGTCCAGGAAACGGAACAAATGTTGCGCCGGATAGTGCGCGGCGTCTTCAACACCGCAGGACCAGACACAGGCCACCAACGGGATCGCGAAGTGTTGCACGAAGTAGTCACCGTAACGTCCGAGCGCGAGAAATTCGCCCCAAGTCAGTGCTGCATCGCTTGGATCTGTGCTCGCCAGCAACCTCCGCGCGTCACGGTGAAAGCGCGGGACCTGCCGCAGCAAGGCCCGGAACCGCCGGTCGAGCAGGCGCTCGGGCTGGGCGAGAATGCCTCCGATCCCACGCCCTCCCGCATACGAGAGACCGCATTCGGCACACGTAATACTCATGCTCATCTCGGCGGGTCTGGTCTGTACGCCGAGCTCGCCGAACAGCCTGAGCAGGTATGGATACGTCCGGTCATTCATCACGATGAAGCCGCTGTCGATCGCCAGCGGCGCTCCCGAGCCACGGTCGACCTGATGGGTATGCGCATGTCCTCCGATCCGGGAGTCCGCCTCGAAAAGCGTGACCTCGTGGGTTCGGCGAAGCAGATAGGCCGACGTCAGACCAGATATCCCCGCACCGATGACCGCGACAGATGACATGACGTGCTCCCTCCAGGTAAGCGCGCCGACACGTCACTCAGATGAGACCGACTGGTCGACTCGCGAACCTTACGATAAGGTTTGTCGAGGGTTTGTGCAATCTTGGAGGCGTCATGGAGTTCGTTCGCACTATCGCGACCCCCGCGGCACCGTCTGCGGTCTTCGAGTACCTCGCCGACTTCCGGTCGACGACGGAATGGGATCCAGGCACAGTCGACACGCAACTCATCCACGGGGATGGCGGTGTCGGCAGCGAGTACCGCAATCTCTCGCGGTTCCTTGGCCGGGAAACCGAACTGATTTATGTCGTCGAGGAACTTCGCGCGGATTCGCGGATCGTGCTGCGCGGCCAGAACGACACTGTGCGCGTCAGGGACACGATGACGATCACGTCCGCGGCTGGCGGTGGAAGCGAGGTCAGTTACCGTGCCGAGTTCACCTTTAGCGGCACGGCACGTCTGCTCACCCCGATCCTCTGGGTCGCACTTCGGCGCCTGGTCGACTCGGCCGCGCACGACCTGGGCGGAGTCCTCGCAACGCTGCGGTCCTAGGCTGTAAGTCGGATGTACACGATCAAGCGCGCGGCCGAGCACATTGGCGTCAGTGCAGCCACTCTGCGCGCATGGGAAAGCCGTTACGGGGTTGTCACGCCCAGCCGCAGCGACGGCGGGTATCGGGTGTACTCGTCGGCAGACCTGGAAACGTTGGGCCTGATGGCACAACTCGTAGCGGACGGATCGCCCCCGGCTCTGGCGGCCCAAGAAGTACGGCGACGCGCGAGTTCCATCGAACCTGCGCGCACGACGATCGATGCGGGCGACACAACGCGGCTAGACGAGGCCATCGTCACGTCCGCAGCCGCCCTCGATGCCCAGCGTCTCGACGTGGCCCTCGACGAGATCTTCGCTCGCGGCAGTTTCGAGACCGTGGTCGACGACCACTTACTGCCTGCGATGCGCGCACTCGGCGAGGCGTGGGCAAACGGCACGGTGAGCGTGGCGGGCGAACATTTCGCCGCGCACGCGGTAATGCGGCGACTCGCCGCGGCCTATGAAGCCGCCGCGGCTCCTGTGGGCGTCGCACGAATTCTGGTCGGACTGCCGCCGAATGCACGGCATGAAATCGGCCCGCTCGCGTTCGCGATCGCAGCCCGCCGCCGAGGTCTGCAGGTCTATTACCTCGGGGCAGACCTGCCGATCGACAATTGGGTGGATGCTGTGCGCGCCCGCCGGCCGGCTGCCGTCGTCATCGCGGCCGCAAGCACTAGCGACGCCGCGCAGTCGCGCCGAGTGCTCAAAGCGGTGCGGTCCGCCGCACCACACACGATTCTGGCGGTCGGCGGGCGGGCACAGGAGCAGGTACACATTGACGGCGCGATCGTGCTCGGACACCGGATGGCCGACGCAGCCAGCCGAATGGTCCACGAACTGGCCCTCTTAAGCCGCGACAAGTCACCCGATGTCGGGGGCCTCGAATAATCGGGCACCGCCGCCGGGAAGCGACCCGTTCACGCGGATCGAGCCGCTATTACTCGGTGGGTTCCGAACCGCCCCCGTCGAGACCACAATCGTACTGGTAGTCGTCCTTCCACTGATCCATCGTGATCATGGTGTCGACGTCCTCCAGGTACGGATCATCGATGTTGCAGACCTGATAGGTGGCATCGGGGCTGTCTTCGGCGTACATCTGGCCGACCAAGATGCCCTCCTCGCCGTAGACATCTACCTTCCAGAAGACAAGCGCCAGGTGGCCGTCGTCCACCTCAGCGGTCTCCGTCTCTTGGAAATACTCTCCCGATCCAAGCTCCAGCGAGCCGCCGTACGACACGATGTCGCTGATCTGGTCGTGTACGACTCCGCGGGTCAACGACGTCAATGCTTGCTCATCCTGAGAATCGACCGCGGCAATGAACTCCTGCGCCACGGCTTCGGCGTCCTCGGCGGATACCGCGGGGCCTCCCTCACCGCCACCGCCACCGCCCCCGGCGGACTTGTCGTCATCGCGCAGCACGAAGAAGAGCGTCACGCCAATGGCCAGTACGAGTACAGCGGCAGCCGCGATAAACACCGGCAGCTTGTTCGACTTCTGCGGCGGCATACCGCCCGGGCCGCCATACCCACCCTGCATCGGAAACTGTTGCCCTGGCTGCGGCGCCCCGTAGGGCTGTTGGGCCCCGTAGGGCTGCTGAGCGCCCGGCGCCGCGCCGTACGGCGAATTCTGCTGCTCGTATGGCGACTGCTGCCCATACCCGGGCTGCTGCCCGTACTCAGGCTGTTGCCCGTACTCAGGCTGTTGCCCGTATCCAGGCTGCTGACCGTATCCAGGCTGTTGCCCGTACTCAGGCTGCTGACCGTACCCGGGCTGCTGTCCATATTCAGGCTGCTGACCATGCCCTGGTTGCTGCCCGTAACCGGGCTGCTGACCGTACGGGTCATATGGCTGGTTCATCAAAACTCCTCTAACGGGGGCATACGGCCGCTGAGACGCACACCGATACCGCTCCCGCTCCATAGAATGCCGGAATCTTCGCCGGGGCACATGCGACTTTTACACGCTGCCTAAACATCGCACTATGACCGACGGGCGGCTTCGATAGCTCGCGCCGTCGCCGCGTCGATTTCGCGCAGCACTTTCGGCGGTGCGCTGATCGCCCCAGAATTCACCAAGTCATCCACGATCGACTTGACCTGCCGCAGATAGGTCTCACGCTCGTGTGGCGTCGTCGAACTGTCAGCGTGCGCGAGCAACTTCGCTGCTTGTTCGATACGTCTGCGGTCGGGCTCCTCCAGCAGGCTGGTGCCGACACGTTTCGCTCGCCGCTCGGCTGAGGTCCAAGCCGCCGCCAGCGCCTTCACGGCATCTCGATACGCCTTCGAGACGGGTACTGAGGTCGGGAAAGTCTCGGTGCGCAGCGCCATCGCCTCCCCCAGCGCCTCAACGAACTCGCCGGTCTCGGGCACACTCACATCGCTCATCGATGGATAAGTCAGGAGCAATTGTGGATCGGTCTCGTACGGTAGGTACTCCAGCAGGATGCCGTCATGGCGCCGGACTGCGGCCTGCCACAGTCGCTGCTCGACACCCGAATCGCTGCCGTGGGCTGAATCTGTCGAATCCTCGGTACCGCCCAGCCGCCCGAGGGTGATCGAGGCGCCGTCCCGTTCGCGCGATTCGGCCGCCTGCGCGCTGCGACCACGGGCAGCATTCCTCGCCTCCGCCGCACTGCGCACGTCGGCCGCACGTCGCTCCTTGGCGGCCTGCGCGGACGTGAACTGAGCCGCCAAAGCCGGTGGCGCCAGCACGTCACCGGCGCCGCGCAAGACGTCGTGGATGTGTTCGGCGTAGAGATTTCCCGAATCGAACGCAACGTTGTATGCGACCGAGTCCGCACAAGTCAGCGTGAGATACCGCATTTTCCTGACCGGCCACGATGCCGCTGCAGCCGGCAGTTCCTCGCCCGTCCACGGTCGATCCGAAACCACGCACGAGACGATCCGCGAGCGCTCGATCGTGCGGGTATCGCTGCCGAATGCGCCGACGATCACGTGCGTCGAGGTGAGCGCGATACCAATCTCAGGCGCCGGTTGCTGTAGATAGATGCGCAGGACGCCCGCCAGCCCGGCAATTACCAACGCGAGCACAGCGCTCGTCAGGCTCGGGTCCAGCAGTAGGAACGTCACGAACGGGACAAACGCCAACAGCGCAATCCAGCCATCGACTCGGGTACCGCGGATCGGCGAGCGCGTGCCGCGTAGGTAGTACGAGTACAGGATTCGATCTGGGTGCTCCAGCGGCAGGTCATCGTCCAGACGCGCAAGGTCAGCGCCTACTCGCCCCGTTGAAGCGCCGTAGACCGAATCGCCGTAGACGCTCACACCCAGTTCCAATTCGCCACGTCGCGCTGCCCCCGCAACCTTCTTCTATAAGGTACGAGGATGCCACAGCACAGACCGCGCGGCGCGCTCGCCGTCTCCGCGTTCGTGGGCGGTGTGCTGAGCGCCGGTAGTGCCTCGGTACTCCTGGAGATCGCAGTGGAGAACGGCGATTGGTGGCCGACCCGAATCGCGGCGGCCCTCGCCGCAGCTGCTGTCGCGGTAGGCGGCACGGGCTTCGTTGCCCGCCGCAGCGCCGAACGCGCCCGAGACGCTCGCGATGCGCGGCTAGATGGCGCGTCGTACCAGCGCGGCGACCAGGTCGACGCCGTCCCCCTCGGCGTCCAGACCACGCGCGAGCTCCCGACGAACGAGGGACCGGAGTTCTCTGCCAGCCAGGTCAACACCCCGCGAAGCGTCCTGGTACGCCTCGCCGTGCTGAAGGACCGCACGGAGCCATATTCGACCTACGCCCAGCGCGATACGACCGGTGAGGAACTAGCCGAAGTCGGCCGCTACCGCGTCGGCGTGCACGAAATCGACGTGGGCGACCGCGGCGTCTCACTGCGCGAATCGAATGACTACCCGAACCCGCCGGCCACGCCGGCGATCCGACCGGGGCGACGCTTTCGGGGTATTGCTCGGATCCGAACTGCCGCTCTCACCCCGATCGTCGCGTTTGCCGTGGGGTTCGGCGCTGCTGGATACGCAGTGCACGAGTACTTACCGGACACCAGTGGGATATCGACTGCCCTGCTGGACGCGCTCGAAGGCTCATCGGACGACGAGGTGTCCGGAAATGCCGAAGAAGCGGTGCGCGATGCCCTTGAGGACGCCGAGGATGAATCTTCCGGCGCATCGCAGCGACTCACCTACTTGCAGGTCTACGCCGATTCCACGGTGAGTTTGAAGTACTACGAACCCGATATAGGCAAGGAGATCAGCATCTACGACGAGGGCGAACCCACCGAGGGCAGCGACATCAACAGTCAGGGGACCTTCGCCCTGAGTATTGACGACCTCCCGCCACTCAACGCGATGCGCGACGAGGCCTTCGGATACTTTGCAGACCCGTGGTACTTCGAAATTGCACCACCAGACGAAGAAACCCTGCTGCCCGACAATCACGTCGAGGGCGAACCGATCGCGATCTTTTATAACAGCGGCCCCGATTCGCGCTATAACGAGATCGAGGGCACTCTCGACGGGAACCTGGCACGGTTCTTCGATACCACCAATATCGCCGAGACGCGGTTCACGCTCAGCGATGTACTCACCGATATTGGCCTCGACCCCGATGCGCCAGCGTTCGAATCGTTCGGCGCCAGCGGCCCGATCGGCGGCGTCGGCTACGCACCCGGCATCTCCGCCCCCGGACAGGTGCTGTTCGCGACGTTCGGCCCGGGCGCCGGCGAGCTGTCGCCCGGCGAGGTAAGCGTCGCCGCGGGTCAGTTCCCACGATTCAGTGCCGACGACCACGAATGGGCGCCCGATGAGGTCGCCGCTCTGATTCCGCTGTCCTCAATGTCGCCCGCCGTGCTGTCGGCCACCTTCGACAAGCAAGCGACCGATCTGGACGCCGAAACGGCCGACCTACTTTCGTATGTCTATCGGGTAGACGCGCCAGAACTCTACAGCGACGGCGACCCCGCGCTATTGACGCTCAGCTTCACGATGCTTGCCGAGTCGGCCCAGAAGTACACCCTCAACGGCACGCCGTACGGCGGAAACTAGCCCGCTGGTAGTCAGCGAGTCCCGAGCCCGGCTACGCCGCTTCCACATCGTCCGCGCCAACGGCCGCCAACCGACTATCCTCACGTGAGTGACCTCCGCTCGCCTCGCACCGCCGCTGCGGCTGCTCGACGAGGTGTCCTGGAACGGTGTACCGATTTCCGGCGCCCGCCCGCAGGCGCTGCTCGCGGCGCTCGCCGCGGCGCGGCATGTCCTCGCACCGCAGCACATCACGAGCGCCGTCTGGGTCGATTCCCCACCTGCAAACCCCACCAAAGCGGTCCAGGTCGTCGTCTCGCGACTACGCGCCATCGACAAGACGCTGGTGGCATCCGCACCCGGCGGCTACCAACTCGGGCTCGCAGATGCCGATGTCGATGCCCGGTTGCTGACTGCGCTTGCACGACGCGCCCAACAGGAATGGCGTGATGGCGATGCCGACGGCGCGGCCCAGACCGCACGGGCGGCGATACGGATTCCGATCGTCGACGGCGGACCGCCCGCGTTAGCCGATCTGCGCGCGCACGCACGGGGTGTGCAGCTAGACGCGCGGCGGACGTTGGGGCTGGCTCTGGCCGGCCTAGGTCATTCGGCGGAGGCTGAATCGCACTTACGCGCGGTGCTCAGCGAACGCCCGGACGACGCAGAGGTGCGCGGAGCCGCGCTGCGTGCCACCGCCGAATGCAGCGGGGCCGCTGCTGCGCTCACCGAATATGAGAGCTACCGCCGCGACCTCGCCGACCGTCTGGGCATCGATCCCGATCAGGAACTGCAACGCTTGCACCGCGAGTTGCTGGCCGCTGACGCGCCCGTGCGCACCGGTATTCGCTACGACACAGATCCCCTGTTCGGTCGCGATGCGGACCTCACCCGGCTCCGGGCGGCGCTGTTCACCAGCCGTCTGGTCAACGTGCTCGGCCCGGGCGGGATCGGTAAGACCCGTATCGCTCAGGCGCTCGCTCGCGAGGCCCACCAGCCACACGTGTACGTCGCCGAACTCGTCGGGGTCAGCAGCGGCGAGGATGTCATCGCGGGGATCGGCGCCGCTCTAGGCATCCGAGCAACCGTGGCCGACCGCACCCTCACCACCGCGCAATTGTCGGATCTACGTGGGCGGATCGCCCAGAATCTGGACGACGGGCCGAGTCTGCTGGTGCTCGATAACTGCGAACACGTGATCGAGCAGATCAGTTCGTTCGTCGCATTCCTGCTCACCACGTGTGCGGAGCTGACGATTCTCGCCACGAGTCGGGCGCCGTTGCGGCTGGCCGCCGAGCAGGTCATTCCGCTGTCGCAGCTAGCGGCCACAGACGCGGCGCGACTATTTCGTACGCGAGCGCACGCGATCCGACCGGATGCAGAGCTTCGCGATGAGGTCGTCGCGCAGATAGTTGACCGGCTCGACGGGCTTCCCCTGGCCGTCGAGCTCGCGGCGGCGCGGATCCGCAGCATGACGGCAATCGAAGTACGAGATGCGTTGGCCGATAGATTTGCGGCGCTGCGTACCCGCGATCGCGCTGCGCCCGAGCGGCACCGGACGCTTTCCGCGGTGATCGGTTGGTCGTGGGCGCTACTCGATCCACACGAACAGCGGGCGCTCGCCTGGCTTTCGCTATTCCACGACGGTTTCGGCGCCGATATCGTGACCGCAGTGCTCGGTGCCGACGGGCTTGATCTGGTCGAATCCCTGATCGAGCAGTCCTTGCTCGTACACGTAGAGGTAGATGGGCGCAGCCGCTTCCGCGCTCTGGAGACGATCCGCGAGTACGCCGACCAGCAATTGAGCAACCTTCCCGAACCGAACGGACGAGCCGCAGCGATCCGAGCCCAGGACGACTGGGCACGCAAAGCGGCCTCGATCGGCGCCCAGTTGATCGTCGTCGACGATCAGGAAACCCAAGTAAGCGCCTTGGTCGCCGAGCAGAACAATCTCACCGAAGTACTACGGCGAGCTCTCACGTCACCCAATGCGGCTCTCGCCGCCCCGTTACTGGCGACCCTCGGATCGCTATGGGTTATCACCGGCGAACATCCGCGCGTGTTCGCCGTACTTGAACCCGCGGCACAAGTATTGGCCGAGTTCACCCCCGATGCGGCAGATAGGCAGGCGTATCAGGACGCGATCGCAATCGTGCTCATGCACCAGGGTTGGGTAACCCATACTCCCGACCCCGCGCTGGTGCGCGCGCTGAACGAGGGTGAATCGACCGGACCGTGGGCGAACGCCATGCGCGCCATGTATAGCGCGGATCTGGAGTCCACCGACACCGTCTTGCGCCGGAGCGCGGACGAGGCCGCTACCCCATCCGAGCGCGCCTGTTTTCTCTTGTGGGCGGCGATAACCGCCGAGAACGCCGGTGAGTCGGAACGCTCATTGGCGCACGCTCGCGCTGCGTTGACCGAAGGTCCGCTCACGCCGTACCTCAAAGGCGCACTGCTCTCGCAAGTCGCTCAGTTGCTACTGGCTGCCAGCGACCCGCAGTCGGCAGCGCCGTACGCCGCGAAGGCGATACCGTTCCTGCGTCGGCTGCACGCACATGAAGACACTCGGATGATGCAAGTGACGCTCGCCGCCGGGTTACTCGCGCAGGGCGAACTCGACGAGTGCAATCGGATTCTTACCGCGCTTGAGAAGGAGACCGAATCACCGCAGACCGGCTCGCGGATGCTCGTGCAGATCGCGCGCGGCGAATGGCTGCTGGCCGGTGGCGACATACTCGGCGCTCAGCAGCTCCTCGCCCGCGCGACCGATTCCGTGCTCACCACGCGCATTCCGTTCACCGCAGTATCGCCCTGGCTCGTGCTGTCGGCCTCCAGTGCACTGGCCGCGTACGCGCGGTGGCCCGAGTCGGCCGATCCCGAGCGCGCGCTGCGATATCGAGATGCGCTACTGGCCGGAGCCGACGTGCACACGCAGTCGGCCCGCGACCGGCCGTTCCTCGGAATGACCTTCATCGGGATCGGCTGTTGGTATGCGCGCTGGGGAACGGACATCGAGTTCGAGTATGCACTCGTCTTGATAGCCCTCGCGCGACGTTGGGGCTACAACCAGGGGATGTCAGTCATGCGCTGGGAGCATGTCGCCGCGCTCGTCGACGAGCGTCGGCCGGGACGCCTGAGCGAACTCGTCAGCGAATTCACCGACATCCCGGCCAGCGACCTCGTCGCTCGCGGCAGCGCACACCTAAACGCGCTCGCAGCGATTACATCTTCCGATTGAAACTACGCACTGCCAGCGGCGCGAACACAGCGATAATGACCGCGCACCCGAGTAGCGCCCACCCGACCTCGCCGGTCACGGCGCCGTCGTTCGCCAAGCTGCGGATCGCCGAGATCACGTGCGAGACGGGATTGATATCGGCGAAGGTACGCAACCAATTAGGCATGGTCTCGGTCGGCACAAATGCATTCGACAAGAAGGTCAGCGGGAACATCACCATCATCGACATCCCCTGCACCGCCTGCGCCGTCTTGCCTCGAGTGCCGAACCAGGTGAAGATCCAGGCGATCGACCATCCTGCGGCAATCGCCAGCAAAATCGCCCCCAGCACCCCTAGCGCGCCACCACCTGGCCGGTAACCCATCGCGATACCGGTCGCGAACGTCAACGTTGAGGCGATCGCATACCGAATCAGATCGGCGACCATCGGACCCGCGAGCGGCGCTATACGTGCGATCGGCAACACCTTGAACCGGTCGAACACGCCCTTGTCCATATCTTCACGTAATTGGACGCCGGTAGCGATGCAGGCCGTCAGAATGGTTTGCCCGATCAGACCGGGGATGATCACCGGCAGGTAATCCTGCACACTGCTGGAAATCGCGCCGCCGAAAATATAGGCGAACATCATCGTGAACAGCAGCGGCTGGATCGTAACGTCGAACATCTGCTCGAAGTTGCGCCGCATTTTCATCGTCGCCCGCCACGCGAGCGTCATGGTCTGACTGAACGTCTGCGCGAGGGTAACCCGCTCACCAACCGCGTCATGCTCCGGACGCGCTGTATCGACGAGGGTAGCGGTCATCGGACCTCCTCCAATCCTGGTTCATTCTCGCTCTCATCGGTCGACGGATGCCCGGTGAGCGCAAGGAACACCTCGTCCAATGACGGCTTCTGGACCGCTAGGGCATCGACCTCGATCCCGCTTTGGCGCAGCCTGAGGAGCACATCGATCGCTTGATCACTGCTGTGCAGGGGAACGTTGATGCGTCGCGACTCGGCGGACGTCGCCGGGCGTTCGTCGAGCAGCCGGGCGATCTCGTCGCCGGCGCGGGGAATGTCGCTCGGATGGCGCATCGTCAACTGCAGCGTGCTGCGACCCACCGAGTTCTTGAGTTCATCGGACGTACCCTCGGCGACTTTGAGCCCATGATCGATCACAGCGATCCGATCCGCCAGTTGGTCGGCTTCATCGAGGTACTGGGTGGTGAGCAGTACGGTGCATCCCTCGGCCACCAGTTCGCGGATTGTGTCCCACATTTGGCCGCGGGTGCGCGGATCGAGCCCAGTGGTGGGCTCATCCAGGAAAATCAGTGGCGGCCGAGTGATCAGGCTTGCGGCCAGATCAAGGCGACGGCGCATACCACCGGAGAAGGCGCTGATCGGTTTGTCCGCAGCGTCCTCGAGCTCGAACTGTTGCAGCAGTCGCACACCGCGGGCACGCGCGTCGGACTTTGATAGCCCTTGCAGTCGGCCAAACAGCAGGAGGTTCTCCTTCGCGGTGAGGTTCTCATCGACCGACGCGTACTGGCCCGTGACGCCCAACAGCGAGCGCACCCGATGCCCCTCACGGCGAACGTCGTGGCCAAGGATCCACGCATCGCCGCCGTCAATCGGCAACAAGGTGGCGAGCATCTTGAGCATCGTGGTCTTGCCGGCACCGTTCGGTCCCAGTACGCCGAACACTTCCCCGCGGCGTACGTCGAGATCGATCCCGTCGACCGCGCGGTGCGCGTCAAATATCTTCACCAATCCTCGCGCGTGTACCGCGAGGTCGGCTGATGGAATAACTGTCGTCATGCGCTCAATGCTGCGAGCGCGCGGTTTCATCTCGGTTTCAGCAAGGCGCTCGCCGGTTTCACCGCCACGCTGACCGGTCGCACCGCTGCATCGCGCATGTCCGTATCGCCGGTGGTGCACGAATCGTCGCTCACCCGATTCCGTCGCCAGCGCACCCGGCTTGCCCGTCCGTCGAACGGCTCCGCCGTCAGTCGAACGAGTCGGGCCGTCAGTCCAGTCGTTGCACCATAACGGCCGATGCCGCGTCGTCCGGCAGATCGAGCGGCTCGGCGCCGAGTTCTACTTCGGCGCCGGGGCTGAGACCATGTCCACTCAGCATCCGTAACTGCTGCGGATCGGCGTCCGAAACGCGTACAACTCGGTAGCGTCCGGGCTCGGCGTCGCTCAATGCGAGCACGTTCTGCGGATACCGGACGGTGCCGTCGGCGTCGGGAATCGGATCACCGTGCGGATCGACGTCCGGAGCGCCCAGCACACGCGCCACGCTATCGACGAATCGGTCCGAAACGGCGTGCTCCAGTTGTTCGGCCTCGTCGTGTACCTCGTCCCATCGGTAGCCGAGTTCACGGACCAGGAAGGTCTCGATCAGCCGGTGCCGACGGACCATCTGGATCGCATGTCGCCGTCCGGCGGCCGTCAGCCGGATCGGCCCGTATCGCTCATGTGCGAGCAGCCCCAGCGATTCCAATCGTCCGAGCGTGGCGGACGCCGTTGCACGGGTAGTGTTCATCCGTTCGGCGAGACTGCTCACCGTCGCGGGCGCCGATCCCCATTCGGTCGCGGACCAGATCACTTTCAGGTAGTCCTGCGCGACCGAAGTCAGCATCGGGGTCGACTCTCGGCGACGTGTCGGCATCGGTTTAGTCCTGCCCGGTAATCATGAGATACAGCAAGGCGACGTTCAACGTCACAATAGCGATTGCGACGCTCGCAGCGGCGATGCGCAGTCGCAGGCTGTTGACGAACGAACCCATGATGTCGGCGCGCCCGGTGTACCACGCCAACGGGATCAACGCGAACGGGATACCGAGCGACAGAACGACCTGGCTGAGCACCAGCGCCCAGGTCGGATCGACCCCGATTGCCAGGATGATCAACGCCGGAATGAGGGTGACGGCCCGGCGCCACAACACCGGTATACGCCGGTGAATCAGGCCGGCCATGATCGCCGACCCGGCGTACGCACCAACGGACGCCGAGGCGAGTCCGGATGCCAGCAGTCCGATGCCGAACACCAAACCGACTCCGGCCCCAAGGTGGGTGCTGATCGCATCGGCCGCACCTTCGATCGTGTTCGTCCCGGGGACTCCGGGCAACGCCGAGGCAGCCAACAACAGCATCGCAATGTTGACGCCACCGGCCACGATCAGCGCGAGCACCACATCCAACCTCGTGGCGCGCAACAGTCGTCGGATCCGGTCGGGGTCCTTGCTCACGCCATGCCGGTCGCGAGCGAGCCCGGAATGCAGGTATACCGCGTGCGGCATCACCGTCGCGCCAATCATGCTCGCCGCCAGCAACACCGTCGAGGATCCTTCAAAACGCGGCACCAGTCCCCCGGCAACCTCGCCCCAATCGGTCGTCGTGAAGAACAGACCCGCAACGAATCCGACCGCGATGATCGCGAGCATCGCGATCACCAAGAACTCGAACGTGCGCTGCCCACGACGAGACTGAACCGACAGCATGATCATCGAGATGACACCGACGATGACGCCTCCGACCGGTAACGGTAGGTCGAAGAGGATATGCAGCGCGATCGCGCCACCGATCACTTCGGCAAGATCAGTCGCGGCAGCGGTAACTTCGGCCTGCCCCCAGTACAGCAGTCTCGTCGGTTTGGACAGGCGACCGCCGAGCACCTCCGGCAGGCTCTGTCCCGTCACCAAACCCAGCTTCGCCGAGAGGTACTGCACCACGACGGCCATCACGTTCGCGACGACGAGCACCCACACCAGCAAATACCCGTACTCCGCACCCGCGGACAGGTTGGCGGCCACGTTACCGGGGTCGACGTAGGCGATGGCCGCGACGAACGCGGGACCAAGCAGCCCGATGAGGCGCGCCTCGGGCTTGCGCCGTGGTTGAGCGCGTTCGGCAGTGTCAGCGGGAGTGGACAACGGCGTATGGCTTTCTCGGTGGAAGCTCTAAGTTAGAGCACTCTAACAATTAGAGTTAGGACACTCTAACTCTCCCGGGCACGTCCGAGGAGATAGTTCGCAGTGACGTTCGAAACACGCCGTGCGCGCCGTCATTGCGATGATCCATGCGCCCGAACGCAGCGCCTACTCGAAGCGCAGCGATCATCTGTGCGGTGAGCTCGTCCGTCAGGACGCCGTGGCTGATGTGGCTGGGCCTAGTTACTACCGGCTCGCCGCCTCGGACTCGTACAGTTCGATCGCCGCGCGCACGAGCGCGGCGTTGTCCGGTGCGACGGATCCATCCGGCAGCAGCAGCGCGTCTTCGAGCCCGATCCGAGTCTGTACGCCGATCTGGGCCGCCCGCTGCACCATCGGCCAGGCGGTACTGCCGTTTCCGTGCAACAGAACCGGCACCGCACCGACATTGCGCTCGGACATCAGCGCCAGCATCGCGGACGCGGTGTGCTCCGCATCCGCTGCATCGGCGCCGTGTGGGAGTTCCACGAGCGCGCGGATGCACTGATCGCGGTGCGGCGAAGCAGCCCATCGCTCGATCGCGGTGTCAGTCCATAGGCCTGCTTCGATCGCGATGCCCTGCTCGATCAGGGTGGCGGCAACCTCGTCGGCGCCATCTTCATGCCAATTCACCGAGGCAAAGTCGGGTCGGATCCGCCATTCGCCGATGGCCGCCACCCGCTGCGCGGGGTCCGGTTGCGCCCAGGCCCCCGTAGTCACGCCGACGGGAATCTTCGGGCCGGCCGCTCGCACTGCGCCGAGCACCAATTCGAGGCGATCGGCATCCAAGGTGTCACGCCCATCGTCACCTTTCACGTGCAGGTGTACGGCGAACGCCCCGGCGGACTCGGCCGCGAGCACATCATCGGCAATCTGCTGAGCCGACACCGGCAGCGCTGGGTGTTGATCGGGAGTACGGGCACCGTTGATACAGGCTTTGACCGACATCCAGTGACACTACAACCTCCAGGCGCCACAACCCGCTCGGATAGTGTCGAGCCTCAACTGCACCTGCTCAAGGAGGCATCATGTCCGTCCTGTCCGCGTTGACCGAAGCGCTCGACTCCGGCGCCATCGAAGTCATCGACCTCACTGCCCCACTGTCCTCACAAACGCCCGTGCTGGAGCTCCCACCGGAGTTCGGTCAGACGGCAGTATTCGAACTCGAGGAGATCAGCAAGTACGACGACCGCGGACCGGCTTGGTACTGGAACAACATCCGCACCGGCGAGCACACCGGCACGCACTTCGACGCACCGAACCACTGGATCAGCGGTAAAGACCTCGGCGACATCGCCTCTGTGCCGGTGCGCCGAATGATCGGTCAAGCTGCCGTCCTCGATGTCACCGCCGAGGCGAGCGCGAATCCGGACTTTCTGGTGGAGGTCGAACACATCAAGGCGTGGGAGGCCGAGCACGGTCCGTTGCCCGCCGGAGGTTGGTTGCTGGTGCGCACCGGATGGGATGCGCGGTCACGATCACAAGCCGAGATGATCAACGCCGACGAGTCCGGCTCGCACACCCCCGGCCTATCTGTCGAGGCCGCACGATGGGTCGCCGAACAGACACCGGTGATCGGGATGGGTGTGGAGACCGTGGGCACCGACGCCGGCGCAGCGGCAGGGTTCGACCCGATGTTCCCCTGCCACTCGATGCTGATGGGTAACAACAAGTACGGCCTCACGCAGTTGCAAAACCTCGCCCAGCTCCCGCCAACCGGCGCCGTCATCATCGCCGGACCACTGCCGATCGTGAACGGCTCCGGCTCCCCCGCCCGCGTACTCGCGCTCGTCGAACGCTGATGGACGTCGCCGAGGCAATCGGGCGGGCGTTGGTGGACGCCGGGGTCGATCGGGCATTCGGCGTGGTCGGCTCCGGAAACTTCGCGATTACCAATGCGATCGTGGCCGCCGGAGCGCCATTCACTGCCGCACGGCACGAGGGCGGTGCGGTGACGATGGCCGACGCATACGCGCGCACCAGCGGACGGGTCGGCGTCGTGACCGTGCATCAAGGCTGCGGGCTGACCAACGCGATGACCGGTCTGACCGAAGCGGCAAAGAGTCGCACTCCGCTACTCATCGTCGCCGCCGAAGCGACGGCGCCGCGATCGAATTTCTACGTCGACCAACGTGCGCTGGCTACCGCGATCGGCGCAGATTCCATCCGCATCAGCGATCCGGCAAAAGCCGAACGCCTCGTCGCAGATGCCGTCGAGGCCACTCTGCGTGAACGCCGAACAATCCTGTTGAACGTGCCGCTCGACGTACAGGCCATGCCCGCTCGGGCGCGACCGATAGTCGAGCCCGCGACGTACGCCGACTTCATTGAACCGGCGCCCACCGCATCCGTGCAGCCACGCCCGAAGCCCCAACGGGATCCGGCGCCGGAACAGGTGCGCCGCTTGATCGACGTACTCGCCCGCGCCGAACGTCCCGTGTTCATCGCCGGGCGCGGCGCGCGCAGCGATTCAGCACGCGCGGCACTCGAACTGCTGGCCGAGCGCTCCGGGGCGCTGCTGGCGACCTCCGCCGTTGCCAAGGGCCTGTTTCGGGGCAACCGGTGGTCGCTGGATGTGTCCGGTGGATTCGCCTCGCCACTGGCCGCGGAACTGATCGCCGGCGCAGACCTGATCGTCGGGTGGGGCACCGCACTGAATATGTGGACCACTCGGCACGGGCGTCTCATCGGGCAGAACGCCCTCATCGCTCAGGTGGACGACGATCCGGACGCACTCGGGGCCCACCGCCCGATCGACGTCGGCGTACTCGGCGATGTTTCGGCCACGGCTGAGCACGCGCTGCGGTCCTGGACCGCGGACACGCGCGTGGGCTACCGCCGCGCCGACGTCGGCGAAGCCCTCACCGAACGCGGTACGTGGCTGACGACGGCGTACGACGATGTGAGCACCGCGGAGCGGGTCGATGCGCGCACGCTCACGAAGCGTCTCGATGCGATCCTGCCGCAAGAACGGGTCATCGGCGTCGACTCCGGCAACTTCATGGGCTACCCGAGCATGTTCCTGCGCACCCCCGACGAACGCGGATTCTGCTTCACACAGGCATTCCAGTCGGTCGGGCTCGGGCTGGCGACCGCGATTGGCGCTGCGCTGGCACAGCCTGACCGCCTACCGATTGCCGCCGTGGGCGACGGCGGATTGTTCATGGCGGCGTCCGAATTGGAGACCGTCGTTCGGCTCGGGCTGCCGATGGTGATCATCGTGTACAACGATGCGGCGTACGGCGCCGAAATCCACCACTTCGGCCCGAGCGGTGCGCCGCTGGATGTGGTGCGGTTCGCGGACGTCGATATTGCCGCGATCGCGCGTGGGTATGGGTTCGAGGCGCTGACCGTACACACCGTTGCCGATCTTGATCGGGCCATCGAATGGGTTGACGGTCCGCGCGGTCGACCGCTGTTGATCGACGCGAAGGTGACCACCGACGACGCCTCATGGTGGCTCGCGGACGCGTTCGGTCACTGACGGGCACCGAACGTCCTATGCCGTAGCCGGGGCATCGGCGCCCTGTGACGGCGAAGGCCGGTCGCATACGCTTGACGTTCCGTAGCGAACCTAAAGGAGACATAGATGAGTGAGCGCGACGTAGTCGTCCTGTCCGCGGTACGTTCTGCGATCGGCAGCTTCGGCGGCGGCCTGTCCGACCAGGAACCAGCTGACCTCGGCGGAGCCGTGATGAAAGAGGCCGTCGGCCGCTCAGGCGTCGATCCCGATCAGGTCAATTATGTCACCGTGGGCAACGTGATCCCCACGGAGTCCCGCTACCCCTACGTCGCTCGTGTCGCGGCGATTCAGGCGGGACTGTCGATGGACTCGGTGGCGATGGGAGTCAACCGGCTATGTTCCTCGGGTCTGCAGGCGGTCGTGTCAACGGCGCAGAACATTCTGCTCGGTGACGCCGAGTTCGGCGTCGGCGGCGGTGTTGAGGTCATGTCGCGCGGCGCGTACCTCTCCCCCGCGATGCGCAGCGGAGCGCGGATGGGTGATACCGCGATGGTCGACAGTATGGTCGCGGCATTGACCGACCCGTTCGGCGTTGGGCACATGGGCATCACCGCGGAGAACCTCGCAGAAAAGTGGGACATCACCCGTGAGCAGCAGGACGAGCTCGCTGCCGAATCGCACCGGCGCGCGGCGGTCGCGATCGAGGAAGGCCGATTCACCTCGCAGATCGTGCCGATCGTGAAGAAGTCGCGCAAGGGCGAGGTTGTCATCGACACCGACGAGCATGTACGTCCCGGAACCACCGTCGACACGCTCGCCGGTATGCGTCCAGCGTTCAAGAAGGACGGCACCGTCACCGCCGGCAACGCATCGGGCATCAACGACGGCGCCGCGTTCCTCGTCCTGGGCGAGGCTCAGGCCGCGGCCGAAGCGGGCGCGAAGCCGATCGCCCGCTTGGCGTCGTACGCCGTCGCCGGCGTACCGAACCACATCATGGGTGAAGGACCGATCCCGGCAACGAAGAAGGCGCTCGCCAAGGGCGGGTTCACGCTGGACCAGATGGACGTCATCGAATCGAATGAGGCGTTCGCCGCGCAGGCGATCGCGGTCGCCCGGGGCCTGGACCTGGACATGGCGAAGACCAACCCAAACGGCGGCGCGATCGCGCTCGGGCACCCGATCGGCTGCTCGGGCGCTTTCCTCGCGGTAAAAGCGATCCACGAACTTGAGCGGATCGGCGGAAAGTACGCGCTGGTCACCATGTGCGTCGGCGGCGGGCAGGGAATCGCCGCGGTATTCGAGAAGCTGTAACCGTAAGACAGAGCCGATCGGGCGGTACGACGCTGACGTCGTACCGCCCGATCAGTTTCTTCGTGTCCTCATTACCGCGATCCCGGACCCTATTGCCCCGGGCGCCGGTACGGCTACTCTTCGGCGCGCCGGCCCAACCCCAAGACCACCGCGACCCCGCCGAACAGGATCATCGCCAACGCGGTCAGCGCGGCCGGCAGCACCGCTTGCACACCCGTCATCGCCAGATCGCCGCGCGTGGTATCGGCGGGGGTAGCGAGCCTCGTCGGCGGAACGTTCGACGACGTGGCGGCATCGTCCCCGTCATCGGTCCCCGACGACGGAGGCGTCGACGGAGGCGTCGATGAATCACTCGCCGGGCCGACGACGATCCGTAGTTCAGCCGTCGCCGGGTCGTTCACCGAGACCGTGAACACAAACCCGCCGGCGTCCGTCGGCGTACCCGAGATGAGCCCGTCATCAGACAGTTTCAGCCCCGGCGGCAACGAGCCGGCCGCAATGCTCCAGACGTAGATGCCGTCCTCGGCTCCGGTCGCCTCAAGTTGTGCCTTGTAGGGCACCCCGACCCGCGCCGTGGGTAGTTTGTCGGTGAGCACGGCCAGTTCGGGCGGCGTGGCGGTGACCGCGACGTTGAACAGGGCCGAGCCCGCCACCGCGTTAGCTGTCGCCGCAACTGTCACCGGTCCTTCGGACTGCCCAGCGGTGAGAGTGAGCGCGACGGCAAGACCGTCATCGTCGGTGCTCACCACAACGGACGGTTCCCCGCCGAAGGAAGCGTCCCCGCCGGTCACCTCGAACGTCACGTCGACGCCCGCAGCGGGGGCGCCTTGGGTGTCGCTGACCAGCGCACTCAGTGGCGTCTGGAAGTCGAACCCCGCCTCGGCTGCTTGGCCATCGCCGCCGTACGCCTCGATCGTCGCTGGTGGGGCGGGCGCGACATCGATCGTCAGCGAAACTGTGGCGCTCAGTGCGTTTGCATCGGTTACCTGAGCGGTGAACGCAAACGTTCCGGCGGTCGTAGGCACGCCCTGGATCGTGCCGTCGGTGCCGAGTTCGAGGCCGGCGGGTAACCCGCCGTCGATGGATCCGAATGCGTACGGTGCGGTACCACCTGTCGCCTCGAGCGTGTCCGCATAGTCCGCCCCGACGGTCCCGTCCGGAAGCGCGGTGGTCGTGAGCGCCAGCGGCTCGCCGACGACATCCTGCACTGAGCCGATATGGCACGGCTCGCCGGCCGGACTTTGTACGCCGCGTTGATCGGTCACCGGGCACACCTCGACATCGACCCCGCCGTGGGTCAGCACGGTGCCCGGCGGAATCACGCCGACGGCTGGTGAACCCGGCTTTGGAGCGATGGTCGCGGTCGGACCACCATTGTCGCCGAGGTCGTTGAGTAGACCCGCAAGGTGCGGTGCGTTGGCTACGCTGCCCACGCCGCCGTCCACGCAGGAGCCGTCCGAGTCGATGTTGTAGCCGCCGTCAACGTTGTGATCGCCAGGGAGCCAACAATCGTGGAAGTCGTTGTCGGCGAAGATGCTACTGACCACGCTCACCTCGACTGTGGGGCGTGCGGAGATCCCGTCACGGTTGCCGACGAAGGTCGACGCGATGACCGTCAACTTGCCGGAGTCGAGATAGATCCCACCAATCCCGTTATCGTTGCCGTCGAACGTGGAGGTGCGCACATCGACATCGCCGCCGGCGAGACTCGTTATGCCGCCGCCGAAGGTACTCGCACCCGTCGCGTCGTTGTCCGCGAAGGTCGAACTCGTGACGCTCGCACTAGCCTGCGCCGTCCATAGCACGATGCCGCCGCCGTAACCGGCATCGGTGAAGTTGTCCACGAAAGTCGAGTCGGCCACGACGAGCTCGCCCTCGCGGACGACGATTCCGCCGCCGGAGTCGGAGTAATCGGCACTGCCGATACTTCCGCGCACTGTCAGTGCGTCGACATTCAGCGTGCCGCTGCCGGTGTAGTCCACGACGTATGGCGCTGCCTCGAGCCCATCAAGGATGGGCGAGACGCCGGTATCGGCTTGGATGCTGAGCGAGTCCTGATCGATGACCCAGCCCGTCTGTGTCGTGAACGTAGCCGAGGAGTCGGGATTCGCAGCGAGGATGACCGTGTCGCCGTCTGTCGCGAGGTCGAGCGCCTGTTGCAACGTGCACGCGTCCTGCAACGTCGCTACTGCCGGGCAGGACGACGGATCGCTCACCTCGCCGCTCGGGTAGGCATACAGCGATGTCGCTGCGTGCTGATCGAGCACTGTCTGCGTGCCCGCCACCTGAGTCTGCTGACTGATCGAACCAGAGTTGGCGATCGTGCCGTCCCCCGAGATCGTCCCGCTGCCGGTGACCGCGCCCGAGTTTTCGAAGGTGCCGGTGTTCTGCAGCGTGCCGCCCTTGAGGTCGATGCTTTCGCCTGCGGGCAGCCGCAGCGTCCCGGAGTTACTGACCGCGCCCAGTTCGCTGGGCCCACCGATCGCCATATCGGTCGCGCCTGAGACGGTGACGACAGCGGGTGCCACGATCGCGAGCGCGCCGGCGGCGACTGGTGGCGATCCAGCACCATCCCCGTTACTGCCACCGATTCCGGCGGCGTTCACACCACCGGTCGCCATCACCGTGCCGCCCGTGATCGTTACATCGCCGCCGCCGCCAATGCCCGCTGCGGTGTCCGTCGCGGACGACGCATCCAAAGTTCCGGTGGCACCCGGACTCGTATCAGTAATGGTCAACGAAGCGGTCTTCGGAACGCCGAGCGCAGCGCGGTCCGAATGTCCGGTCACCGACAGGTCGTACCCGTCAAGGTCAAGCGTCACATTGGCGCCGGGCGTTACGTCCAGAGCCAATGCGTCGGAGTCGATGGCCAGATCACAGGGCACCGTCACCGTCTCGCCGCTGGCTGCACCGTTAAAAGACGTCGTGAATTCGCTCGGGTCACACGCTGGCACGATCGCCAAACTTGGGGCGGCGGGCAGGACGACGCCCATCGTCACCAATGCGGTGACCAGGCCCAATCGCGCGGACCGATTGCGTCGACGCGTAGTGGTCGAAGCGGACATACTGCGGCGACGGATGCTCACTCGGTATTCCCTTCGATGGCTGGGTATGACCTTACAGAGGTCACACCGCCGTGTCACTGCCCTAATGTTGCGGGGTTCAACCCGCGAAACTACGGGTTCTGACCTTGCCAGCGCCCCGGCGAGTCATGCTCACGGCTCGTTGCCGTGGCATCGCGGTCAGATCCAGCCATACCGTTGCGCGATCTGCACCGCCTCATGCCGATTCGCCGCGCCCAACTTCACCATTGCCGCAGACAGATAATTGCGCACGGTCCCGGGTGACAGGAACGCGCGCGCGGCGACCTCGCCAATCGGTGCGCCGCTGGCGGACAGTTCCAACACGTCGCATTCGCGCGGTGTCAACGGGCAGTCCCCGGCCTGCATGGCCTCCGCGGCCAGGTCGGGATCGACGTACCGACCGCCATCAGCGACGACGCGCACGGCTTCGGCGAACCGCTCCGCCGAGGCCGTTTTCGGCAAGAACCCCGATACCCCTGATTCCAGGGCCCGCGTGAGATAACCGGGGCGACCGTGCGAGGTCACGATCACCGTCCGCACGTGCTCCGGCAACTGCATGGCGAGCTCGATCCCGTCAGTGTCGGGCATCTGCAAATCCAGAACCGCAACATCCACGTCGCTCACCTGCAACGCCTCAACCGCCGAACCGCAGGTCGCGACGACCTCGATACCGGCCTCAAGCCCCAGCAGCACCCCCACGGCGTCTCGCACCAGCGCCTCATCGTCGACGACCATGACGCGGATCGGTGGGCTGCTCATGATGCACGCACCCGTTCGATGTCGCGAGCGCCGTTGCCGAGTGCCCCGGCGCGGAAATTCTGATCGTCGCCACTCCGATCCACCTCGAATGACACCGTCAGCACGAACGTGTCCCCCTCCCGTGACACCGACATCACCCCACCGAGAGGCGCGATGCGCTCGGCGAGACCGTTGAGCCCGGACCCCCGCACCGAGCCCGAACCGGGCACCGCTCGATCATTACTCAGCCGCACCACGAGTACGGCGTCCTCGCGCTGGGCAGTAATCCAGCAGTGCGCGGCGTTGCTGTGCCGAATCACGTTGGTGACGCCTTCACGCACAACCCAACCAACCCCCTCGCGTAACGCGATCGGGATGTCCGCGGCGTCCAGCTCGATCCGCGGCTCGATGGAGGCGGCGCGCAATAGCGACTGGGCACCGCGTAGTTCTGCGGCGAGATCTACCGCCCGATAACCGCGTACGACGGCCCGCATCTCCGATAAGGAATCGCCGGCGAGTTGGCGTACGGCGTCCATCTCCCGGACCGAAGCGGGCACGTCACGGTTTGCCAGCCGCCCGGCGACCTGACTCTTGAGGGCGATGGCCGACAGGTTACGCCCGAGGGTGTCGTGCAGGTCGCGCGCGAACCGCAGCCGCTCCTCGGCGACCGCCAGCTGCGATGCGACGTCGCGGGAACGATCGACCTCATACATCAACGACAGCATGGCAAACGACGCCCGCACCGACACGATCAGCGCCAGCACGAAGATCGCCGTGCTGAACACCCGCGCGGGTATCTGTGGGCCAGGGACGCCGAACGCGAGGATGACGCCGACGATTGCGACGTACGAAATGAGGGTCTGGACGATCAAACGGCGTTTCGACGCGCCGATGCTGGCTACCGCGATGGCGTATCCGCCGACCAGAACCGGGATCCACATCTGCGGCTCCCCCGACTCGCCGGTCCCATCGGGCAATACCGCGTAGACGACGGCGAGGGTAAGAGCGCCGAGTACCAGCACAAGAATGCCGAGTTTGCCGGCGTCTGGTCGCTGTTCGCGAAGCGCGCGCACTCGGCCGCGGATCGCAACCACGGCAAGGACGACCTGCGCGAGGACGAGAACCCAGAACACCGCCGTGAGCGTCGCGTTGGCGCGGACCATCTCGGCGTGCCATTGCGCAAGAATCAGCGGGGCCAGACACGCCAGCAAGTAGAGGCTCCACGCGGTGTAATCCTCGAACTTCGTGACACTCGTCCGCCGCGACCAGGAGAACAGCGGCACCTTTCGATCGGCCATACCGCTCAGCCTAACGGCGCGGCTCCCACGTGAAGCGCTCCTTGATGATCCAGCCGGTGACGACGACCCAGGCGAGTAGGACGACGGTCGGGGTGAGGCAGCGCGCGACACCGTCGGCGAATGAGAAGATAGCTTCGCCGTTCCGGTTGATGCCCTGCATGCCGATGTTGAGCAACTCCACGACGCTGGCGCCCGGGGTCAACCGGGCGACGTTCTCCAGCGCATCGGGCAATACGTGCAGCGGGAAGAACATCCCGGACAGCCCCATCGTGATCAGCACGACCGGCAAGGTCGTGACCTGCGCGGTCTCCGCGGTCCTGGTGTATGGGACGGAGGCCGCTGCAAGCATCATGAACACGGCGAAGCCCAACACCACGGCGAGCAGCACGGCAACGACGTTCTCGAACCCAGGTATCGGACCGATGATGATCGCGCCGATCACCACCACGATGATCTGCAGCACCGCGAGCACCAGACTCGGAAGCGCGGTCGCGAACAGAATTCCGTAATCCGGCACGGTGCCGGTGCGCATCCGCTTCAGCACGTATGACTCTCGTCGCGCGACGTACGTCGTCACCAGGTTGTAGTAGACGACGTACGACATCGCCAGGACGACAGCCGAGGTGACCATGACGGTCGTCGGCGATCCGAGGTCTGAATCCTGCCCGATCATGTACAGCGCGGCGACGAGCGCGAGTGGCACCAGGATCGTGTTGACCAACGCGGTGCGATTACGCAACAGCATGGTGAGTTCGGCGCGAGCCAGGGAGCTCATCCCGTGGGTGCGCGCGACGGGTCGCGGCGCGCTGGCTTTGCTGGTGGTTTTCCCGGTGGTCGCTTTTCCGGTAGTGGATTTTCCGGTGGTGGTCATCGTCAACCCTCCTTACAGGTCGGTGATGTCAGGCAGCGAGTGCGGACTGCGGGCTGTCGGAATTCGCTATCGCCAGGAAGGCCTCCTCCAGCGACGCGGCGCGGCCTTGCAGGCCTTCAAGCGTCAGGCTGTGCTGGTCTGCCCACCGCAACAAGATGGAGAGATCGCGCTGGAGTTGACGAGTGCGATAGGTGAGCCAATCGCGATCGAACGTCGGCGGCACGCTCAGTTCCGGCAGCTGCGGCATACCGTCCTGGTAGCGGAAGGTGATCGTTGCGGACTGCGTCCGAGCGATCTCTCGCGTGGTCCCTTCGGCGACCACGACCCCGCCTTTCATGATGGCCAGGCGATCGGCGAGTTCCTCAGCTTCGTCGAGGTAGTGCGTGGTGAGTACGGCGGCGCAACCGTCCCGCACTAGGTCCGCGATCAGCGCCCAGGTGGTCGCGCGGCTCTGCGGGTCGAGCCCGGTGGTTGGTTCGTCGAGGAACAGCACATCGGGCCGCCCCATTAAGGCCAGCGCGAGATCCAATCGGCGGCGCTCACCACCGGAAAGTGACTTGAGGTGTACGTCGGCGCGGTGCGTGAGCTGGACCAAGTCGAGGGTTTCGGGCGTCGGGCGCGGATCAGGCAAAGTTCCGGCCCACATCCGCGCAGTCTCCGCGACGGTCAGGTCGTCCGGTAAGCCGCCATGTTGCAGCATGATGCCCATCCGCGGACGGACGATACGACGATCGGCGTACGGGTCGCGTCCAAGCACCCGGACCGTGCCGCTGGTCGGCTTGGCGAGTCCCTCCGCGACTTCGAGCGCGGAGGTTTTTCCCGCACCGTTCGTGCCGAGTAGTGCGAATAGTTCACCGGGGGCGACCTCGAAGGAGACGCCCTTGACGGCTTCGAAGCCGGTCGTGGCGTTCCCGTAACGACGGCGCAGATCAATGACCTCGATGGCTGGATGCGCGGTGGCGTTCATATCCCCACACTCGCCGCTGCGCCCGAGCTCGGGTAGTCACAAATGTCATGACCCCTGTGCCCCGCGGGACTAGGTCCAGGCCTTGCCCGCAGATTCCGTCGGGCGGTATTCATGGCACCGCCACCGCGTCAGCCGTTGCCAACCAAAACGCAGCCTGAGCGGTGAGATAGCCGTCATACATCGATAAGTCGCCGCACAGACTGCGTCTTGTGCGGCGTCGGCTCACTGGCTGGGCGCCGCCGGACTCCTCAGATCGTGAGCGAGCGCGCGACGTGCGTCGGCGACAGACGTGCGCCAACTCCGGTGTCGAACCGCTCGCGCAGCGTCACCGGTGAATCACCGGGTTCGGCGATCAACCCGCGAGCGCGCAGTTCCGGCACCAGGTACTCGACGAGGTCCGCGAAGGTGCCTGGCATCGTGGCATACATGAAGTTGAATCCGTCGACGTCCGCCACGTCCTGCCACTGTTGCAGCTGATCGGCAACCGAGGTCGGTGAGCCGGTGATGACCGGACCCCGCCCGCCGATGCTGACCCACCGCGCGAGTTCTTCGATCGTCCACTGTCGGTCAGCGTCCCGCGTGAAACTATCCAACGCAGACCGATTGGCATCCGTGGTCACGTGTACCAGTGGCTCGTCCGGCGCCAGGCCGGCGAGATCAACCCCGGCCCAACCGCCGAACAAGGCCAATGCCCCCTCCAGGCTCGCAGATTTCCGGTAGTCGGCCAGCAATGCTTCGGCCTCCGCGTCCGTTCCGCGCACGATTGTCGTCAGCCCGGCGATCACCTTGACCGACCGCGGATCGCGTCCGGCCTCGGCCGCTTCCGCACGAATCGCATCGACCGTCTTACGAGCCGCCGCTGGGGTCGGCGCAATCGCGAAGACAACCTCGGCATGCCGTGCCGCGAACTGGCGACCCCGCGGCGAGGCTCCCGCCTGGAAGATGACCGGCGTACGTTGCGGCGACGGCTCGCACAGGAACGCGCCTGGTACGTCGAAGTACCTGCCGTGATGGTCAATATCGTGCACCTTCTCCGGCACGGCATAGATTCCCGCGGCAGCGTCCTTGATGACCGCGTCGTCGTCCCAGGAGTGCTCCCACAGCTTGTAACAGACCTCCAGGTATTCATCGGCGATGTCATAGCGCTCATCGTGCGCGACCTGCGCCGTGAACCCGAGATTCTTGGCGGCCGAGTCGAGGTATCCGGTCACTACGTTCCAACCGATACGGCCGTTGCTGAGGTGGTCCAACGTCGTCATCCGCCGCGCCAACGAGTACGGCTGTTCGTACGTCGTGGTGACGGTGACGCCGAATCCCAGATTCCGAGTCGCGGCCGCCATCGCCGATATACCGAGAATCGGATCATTCACCGGCACCTGAACCGCCGAGCGTACGGCGGCATCGCGAGATCCGCCGTACACGTCGTACGTACCCAGCACGTCGGCCAGGAACAACGAGTGGAACCCACCGGATTCCAACATCCTGGCCAGTCCCGTCCAGTGCTCCAGGGACGTGTAGTCGGCGCTCGCATCATCCTCGCGGGTCCATAATCCCGGATTCTGATGGCCTACACAGGCCATGGCGAACGCATTCAACATCATGGGACGAGTCATGCCGGGACGCTAACACCACCGGAGTTCGCTGCGTCTACGGCCGCTCGCCGCCACCAGTGCACCAGGCACAACGCAGCAATCGCGAGCATCAGCGCGGGCACCCAGAGCACGCCGTACCGCACGATCTGCTCGAGTACGCCGGACGTAGCCGGCTCCGTGACGGTGGCGTCCAGTGAAACCCACGCGAATCCTAGGGCTGAACCGATTCCGCCGACGCCGATGGCAAATCCGACCGCGGCTGGATCGTTCGCGTTACGTCGAGCAACGACGGCGCACGGGTATGCGATCAGGGCACCGATGATCCCGATGTAGAACAGGACGCCGAAGGCGTCGTAACTGATGCCCTGCAACATTGGATCGAGCGAGTGTGCTGTGCGTTCACCGACGTAGCCGAGCCGATCGGCGAGGTCGGGATCGAGCGCGCTGACGCGCACGACGTCGTACATCCACGCAAGCCACATGCCGACGACTGCGCAGCAGATGAGCAGGAGCGTCGCCGCCGTCACCGCCGCGGGAGTGTGGTCGCCTCTCGTCGGATTCGCCATTCGATAATTCTCGCAGGTCGCGCCGCGACAGCCGGTGGGCAATCACGACATCAAGGCAACGAGCAGCGTTCACATCCGGTTCATCATCGCCGACTAGCCTCTTCGCGTGGCCTACAACATCCGCGAGTACATCGACCGTCTACAGATCGACGGACACACCCTTGGCGACGACCATGACGATGATCCGGTCCTGCTGGACCCGAAGGGTCGCGCGGTCGATACCTGGCGCGAAAACTACCCGTACGACGAGCGCCTGCCACGCGAGGAGTACGACGAGGCGAAGTACCGGCTGCAGGTCGAGTTACTGAAGTTCCAGCGCTGGCAGCAACGGACCGGCGAGCGCCACCTGCTTATCTTCGAAGGTCGCGACGCCGCCGGTAAGGGCGGCACGATCAAACGCTTCATGGAGCATTTGAACCCCAGGCACGCCAAGGTCGTGGCGCTGGTGAAGCCGAGCGAGCGCGAGGCTACGCAGTGGTATTTCCAGCGGTACGTCGCCCATCTGCCAGCCGCTGGTGAATCGGTACTCTTCGACCGCAGTTGGTATAACCGGGCCGGTGTCGAACGCGTGATGGGGTTCTGCTCCGATGAGCAGTATGAGGCGTTCATGGCCGACGTGCCGCAGTTTGAGCGAATGTTGGTCAGTTCCGGTATCCACGTGACCAAATTTTGGTTCTCGGTGACGCAGTCCGAACAGCGCACCCGCTTCATCATTCGGCAGGTCGACCCTGTTCGGCAGTGGAAACTTTCACCGATGGACCTCGAGTCATTGGATAAGTGGAATGCCTACACCGCGGCGAAGGAGGAGATGTTTCGGCGCACGGACATCACCGAGGCGCCCTGGGTGACGATCAAGAGCAACGACAAGAAACGCGCGCGGTTGGAAGCGATGCGTCACTTCCTGTCACGGATCGACTATGACGACAAGGATTTTGACGCCGTTGGCGCCCCGGATCCGCTGATCGTCAAGCGCGGCATTGAAGCTGTCGGCGACTAGCGCTGCCGCAGACCCACCCGGCCTGATCCCAGGCATACGCGGGATCAGGCCCGCGTGGTTAGTCCCGCGATCAGACACGCCGGACTAACGATCACGTTGTTTGCCTTGAGTTAATAGCGACGTTGAGGGCTGGTCGCCCGACCGAGACAAAATTCCACCTCATGCGTACTTCATTTCGGGCCGCATCGGCCCTCGCTGCGGCGACCGTCGCGGGCTCTCTGACAATCGCATTGCCGACCAGCGCCCACGCCGCCGCGGCTGACATATCCATCACTGAATGGATGTACAACCCGGTCAGTTCGTCCGGGGAGTTCATTGAAATCACCAACCGCAGCGGCGCACCGCTCGACCTTGCCGACTGGTCGTTCGACGATGACAGTGCGGTGGCCGGGACTGTATCGATCGCCGAGCTGGGCACACTGTCCCCCGGCGAATCAGCGATCATCACCGAGTCGGACGCCGCCACATTTCGAGCGGAGTGGAACGTCAGTGATGAGGTGAAGGTCCTCGGGGACAACGGCACGAACCTGGGTCGCGCTGACGCGATCAACATCTTCAATGGCACCACGCTGATCGACACGCTTGAGTACGACGACCAGGGCTCCGGGAGCATCCAGGGTCCGCGGACCCAGGGAGTCAGCGGCGTCCCGTCGGACGAGTCGGTACTCGGCGCCAACAACGCCGCGCTGTGGGTGCTGTCGGCGCTCGGGGATGCCGAGGGCTCGTGGGCGTCGACCGCCGGCGATATCGGGTCACCCGGGGTGAGTCGATTCGGCGTCCAAGACGACACCGTCGAACCTTGGCAGGACGTCGTCATCAACGAAGTGTCCTCCGACAATGACGTTGCACCGGACGGCGACGTCATCGAGTTGTACAACTCGGGCACGGAGGACATCGCCGTCGACCTGTGGTTGCAGTCCGACAGCGGTGGCCTCGCGGACGCCAAGCCGATCAACGGCGTACACCTGGCCGATGACACGTTGTCGCTCTACATTCCCGCCGGAGAATACGGTTACTTCAGTTCCGGGAAGGGGCTCAGCAGCGACGGCGACAGCGTCACGATCTACCTGCCCGACGGCACTGTCGTCGACACGATGTCTTATGGAGCCGGCGAAGCCGGCTACGACGAGAGCAATGACTTCGGCGCAGGCTCGATCGCCCGCTGCCCGGACGGCGGCGAGTTCACCCCGGTCGCAGACAAGAGCTTCGGTTCGGCCAACGCCTGCGATACGGCGCTGACGAATCCGAACCCGGATGGCGATGAGCTCGTCTGCGCACCGGAGGGCCCCGAAGGCACTGGCGAGCTGCCAGAGAGCGCGCTCGCTCCGGCCGTCTGGCCCGGTAGCGCCGATGTGCTCGTCACCGACAACGAGTGCGCGTGGATGACGACGACCGGTCCGGAGGGACGCGATATCAGCGGACTGGTCTTCGACCCGGACAACCCGGCCGTGCTGTACGCGGTGAAGAACAAGAGTTGGCTCTTCCGCCTCATCAAAGACGGCGACATCTGGGTTCCCGATACCAGTAATGACTGGGAAAGCGGTAAGCAGCTGTTCGCTCCTGACAACACGGATCCGCAGATGGTCGAGCCTGACACCGAGGGCTTGACCGTCGGCTCGGATGGCGCGCTGTATGTGACCACCGAACGCGACAATGAAGCCAACGACATTCCGCTGAACTCGATCCTGCGTTTCGATCCGGCCCAGTCCGGTACGGCGTTGATCGCGACCCATCAGTGGGATATGACCGAGGACTTCCCCGAGCTACGCGCCAGCAATAAGGACGAGGCGAACCTGGGCTTCGAAGGTGTCGCTTTCGTTCCGGACAGCTATCTGACCACCTATGGATTCGTCGATCAGTCATCCGACGAACCCTACGATCCGGCTGACTACCCGCTACATGGCGACGGGCTGTTCTTCGGCGCTCTGGAAAACGACGGCGTGCTGTACGCGTACGCGCTCAATAGCGACGGCAGCTTTCACCGGGTCTCGGTTGCCGACACCGGCATGGGGCACGTGATGGATGTGCAGTACGACGCCGCTACAGAACGAATCTGGGCGTTGTGCGACAACACGTGCGGCGTGGTCTCAACGCTGCTGAAGGTCGGCGCGTCCGGCGCGATCCTCCCGGAAGTCGCGTATTCCAAGCCAGCGGGTCTACCGAACAACAATGTCGAGGGCTTCGCGCTCGCACCGGCCGCCACCTGTGATGGCGGCGCTCGCGAGGCGGTCTGGTCGGACGACGGAATCTATGGTGGCGGCCCGGGAAGTGACGCCTACGGTCATGCGCTGTACAGCGGAACCATCGACTGCGATCTGGAACTGTCCGGCCAAGGCGTTGCCGACGACAACGCCGATGGCACGGATGGCACGGATCCGGACCAGCCGATTGTCTCGGAGCAAACCGGCGATTCCAACGACGACGTGGCGGGCACCGATCCTGCGACGGCTGAGGATTCCGACGACACCGAGATCAGGGCGCTCGCGTCGCGTACAGATCCGAATCTCGCGGCTACCGGTTTCGAGGTCGGGCCCTTCGCCTGGGCCGCAGCATTGCTTCTTGGGCTCGGCAGCATCTGCCTGCTCGCGGTACGACGCCGCAACGCATAACGGCGGCGCTGCTGAGAAGCAGCCGCGCCAAAGGGCTGAAACGCAACGGCCGGTCTGCTCCCTCGACGGAGCAGACCGGCCGTTGCTGTCGTGCTGCCGCCCGTACACCTCTCCTCCTCAACACGACAGCGAGGGAACACCCCGAGAAGTCGCCGGAATGCGTCTTAACCAGCAGGAACACGGTTATCATCGAGGGCGATGAGACTCGCGCTGCCCAAGACCCAGCTACGAATCGGACTTGTCACCGCCTGCGCGTTGCTGTTGAGCGCGGCATGCTCGTCGGATGCCGACTCCTCACCCGACTCCGACGACGCCGAGGCCTACCACAGCCGTCCCGACCTCGCTCCGCCTATCACGAGCATCGAGGAATACGCGCCGCACGATCGCATCGACGGCAGTTACGTGTTCGTCGGCCCGAAAGGCGACGACGTCCCGTTCACCGGCGGGCTGATTCTGGACGATGAGGCCGAGCCGGTCTGGGTGCTACCGACCGAGAAGTCCATCTTCGATCTACGCGTGCAGGAGTACAACGGCGAGCCGGTGCTGACCTACTGGCGGGGCGAGCCGGCGCAGGGTCACGGCAACGGTGACATAGTCCTCCTCGATGACTCGTACCAAGAGATAGCGACCGTCACGACCGGCGGAGAGATCGGCGAGGGCAAGGTCGATATCCACGAGTCGACGTTGACTGACGATGGAACGGCACTACTCATTTCCTATGTGCCGACGCAGGCCGATCTCACCTCGTTCGGTGGCGAGGAAGACGGTTGGGTCTTCGACAGTGTGATCCAGGAGGTGGACGTCGAGAGCGGCGAAGTCGTCTTCGAGTGGCATTCGCTGGATCATTTCGACGTGTCGAGTTCGGTCGCCGAGTTGGATTCCCTGGATCAAGTCACCGGCGACGAGGAGAACCCATTCTCTTACTTCCACCTCAATTCGGTGACTCTCGATGATGACGGTGACCTGCTGCTGTCCTCACGGAACACCTCGGCGCTGTACAAAATCGACCATCAGAGCGGCGAGGTGATCTGGACCCTCGGCGGCGCGGAGTCCGACTTCGCCATGGGCGCCGATACGGAATTTCATTGGCAGCACGATGCCGAACGCCAGCCGGACGGCTCCATCACGCTCTTCGACAACCAGGGCGCACCCGACATTGGCGATAGCGCACGCGGGATTCAACTCGAAGTCGACGAAGAGGCAATGACCGTTGAGTTGGCGGCGGAATTCCTCCCGCCGGACGGCGACCGCACCTCTGGCAGCCAGGGCAGTTTCCAACTCTTACCGGACGGCACGGTGCTTATTGGCTGGGGCTCGCAGGCCTATTACTCCGAATATGCCGCCGACGGCACACCGCTGAGCAATGTGTCGCTTGGCCCCGGACACAGTTATCGCGCGTATCGCGAGGTGTGGTCGGCCACGCCAACTGATCCGCCGGACGCCGTACTCGACGGCGATTCGGTGTTCGTGTCCTGGAATGGCGCCACCGAGGTCGAGCAGTGGCGACTGGTCACCGACGGGCAAGAACAATCCGCACAGCCGCGCGATGGGTTCGAAACCGAGTTGCCGCTTGACGGGGAGTACGACGACATCACCGTCGAAGCGCTCGACGAGAACGGTGAGGTGATCGGCGAGGCCGCCGTCGACTAAGCCAATCGGGTCTACCTGGCTGGGTTACAGACCTGGCTTGCCGGGGGCGCTCAGCGTCAGGATCGCGCGCTCGATCAGGTCGTGCGCGTTCAGTCGGTCTTCGATTCGCTGGATCTGCACAGCAAGTTCGTGCTCGGGCAGATCACCGGTGATGTCGACCGCTGCGATCAGGAATATCCGCGATGGGCCGACGTACTCCAGATGTAGGAACGAGATCGCCTCGATCGCCGGCTCTGCCAGGATCACTTCCCGCGCTCGGGCTTGGGTGTCGTCGTCGACGGCCTGCCCGGTCAGATAGTCGCGGTTGCGGGAGATGAGGAATATCGCGACGATGCCCAGTAGCACGCCAACGAGGATCGATCCGATCGCATCCCAGACGGCGTTCCCCGTGGCCTGGTGCAGTCCGATACCGGCCGCCGCGAGAATCAGGCCGATCAGCGCGGCAGCGTCCTCGACGAATACCGCTCGCAGTGTCGGATTCGAGGTCTCGGCGACGAACCGTAGCGAGCGCATACCGCGCCGTCTGGCCTGCCCACGCGTCTGCCGCAGCGCCTGCAGGAAAGAGATCCCTTCCAACACGAACGCGACGGCAAGCACGACGTAGGTCCAGGTGTAGTTCGCCTCCGATTCATCGCGACCGAGTTGTGTGATGCCATGCCAGATCGACAGGACAGAACCGGCGGTGAACAGTCCGAACGCCGCAATCATCGACCAGACATAGGCTTCGCGGCCATATCCGAGCGGGTGCCGGCGATCGGCCGGTTTCGCCGACGTACGCTCCGCGACCAGCAGGAAGACCTCGTTGCCGGTATCGGACCACGAGTGCGCGGCTTCGGCCACCATCGACGCCGACCCGGTGATCGCGGCGACGATGGATTTAGCGATGGCGATGAGCGCGTTAGCGGTGAGCGCCACCAGCACGGTCAGCAGACTGTCCGAGGATTCGGTGCCGGCAGGTTTAGGCTTCGGCGGCGGCAGGTCCCGCACCGGCGGTTCTTGGCTGCTCACGTCAGGGTGCGAGCGAAGAGCCCTTCCAGTTCGCGGAAGTGTTGCTCGGCCCCCGCCTCGTGGTACATCGACGTGTCGGCCATCGTGTACCCGTGCGGCGCTCCCTGCGCGACCTCGTTACTGGCCCGCAAACCGTTTGCTGCCAACGAATCGCCGAGCGCGGCGATCGCGGGCGCGGGCATCGAGGGGTCGGCGTCGGCATGCAGATATACGAAGTCGGCGCGTGCACTCGACAAGGAGAGGTGGGGGCTGTCTGGCTCGTCGGTGACCAGTCCCCCGCCGTGGAATCCACCGACCGCGGCGACAACGTCTGGGTGGTCGCCGGCGGCGCGGGTCGCCAGCCGCGCGCCCATGCAGTATCCGGTGACGCCGACCTTGCCGGCGGCTACGCCGGGTTGGTGTGCGAGGGCGCTAAGCCACGCATCCGTATCGGGGCCCGACAAGTCAGGTGTGTACCCGCCGACGCGCGGCATCATTTCCTTGAAGAACTCCTCGCGTGCACCGGGTTCGGTGAGTGGTTTGTCCGGCGAGGTCTCCTGCGCCGTACCGAGCCGGTAGAAGATGTTCGGCGCGAGGACGACGTATCCCCAACTCGCCATTCGATCGGCCATCTGCGCGATGACCGGACGCAGCCCGATCGCGTCGATGAACAGCAGCACGCCGGGCAGCGCCTTGTCGGAGGTGGTGTCAGGGCGGGCAACGTAGGCCTCTGCGGTGGTGTCGGCAACGGGAATCTCGATCAGCTCATGCATAGGGTCATCATGCTCTCCTCAGCACCTCGCGCAACCCGCAGCGTCAGCTTTACCGCGGCTCTACGACTCGGATGACTCCAGCGCGTGCGTCACCAGCATCTGCAGGACCGCGATCCCGTCACGCGAAAGGATCGATTCGAGATGTCCCTGTACGGACGCGATCCTAGGTCCGCGCATCGCATGGACATCCCCGGATTCATCCGCAGCAACCTCGAGATCTCCCCAGCGACTCACCGCAGCCGGAACGCGCGCCGTGAAGCTGTTGTAGTAGCCGACGCGGGATGTCACGCCGAACAGGTCGACCGACTGCTGCGCACCTTGGTTAGGGGCGTCAAGGGGAACGAGGTCGATCCCACGGGAGGCCGCGAGGATCTGGTGGCTCAGGCACACCGCCAATAGCGGCATCCCGGACCGCTCGCGGATGTTGATGATCTCACGCAGGCGCATCATTCGGGTCGACTCCTCGCGCGGGTCACCCGGGCCCGGACCGGCGATCAGGATGTCTGGCACCGTTACGTCGTCGTCGCTGATCGCGTCCCACGGCACGATCTGCACGTCGAGCCCGAGAAACCGCAGCTGATGGGCGAGCATGGTCGTGAAACGGTCCTCGGCGTCGACGATGATCGCGCTGGTCCTCGCACGACGTCCGGGCCGCGGTTGCTGCTCGAGCAACCAGAATGGCGCAAGCCGCTCATTACGGGCGCTCAGCAACGCGTTAATCGCTGGATCGTCGGCGAACTGCGGTGCATCTGCGCGTGCAGTGACGCCGATCCTCGGTATAGCACCGATCGCACCCAGCACTCCGGCAGCCTTAGCGTGGGTCTCCGCTACTTCACCGCAGGGGTCGCTGTGTCGTACGAGCGTCGCGCCGACCGGGACCCGCAGCTGACCATCGCGCAGATACGCGGCACGGATGAGAATCGGCGCATCCAGGTCGTGCACGCCGTCCGCTCTCGGGGTGAACAGGGCCGCGACTCCGGCATAGTACCCACGCGGGGTGTGTTCACGCCGGGCGATCACCGCACATGCGTTCTGCATCGGCGATCCGGTGACCGTCGGGGCGAACATGGTCTCGCGCAGTATCTCGCGCGGGTCCAGTCGGCTCGTGCCGCGCAGTACGTACTCGGTGTGGGTCAACCGGGACATCACTTTTAGCTGCGGTCCGGAAATCCGGCCCCCGTCGGCGCACACGGCACTCATCATCTTCAGTTCTTCATCGACCACCATGAAGAGTTCCTCGGTCTCCTTGTCGGAACTCAGGAACTCCGTCAACGAATGTGCGCTGAGCAGGCCGTCGGGATGCCGCATCGTCCCCGAGATCGGGTTCATCGTGACGAGACCGTCGCGAGCGGACACGTGTACTTCGGGGCTGGCACCGACCACGACGATGTCCTCGGTAACGATCGCGAAAGTCCAGTAAGCGCCGCGCTCATGTTCCAGTAGCGCGCGGAACCACGTCAGCGCGGCGGTCCGCGCGTCGCCCTCGACGTCGGCGGTGTAGTCGCGTCGAATGACGAAGTTGGCGCCCTCCCCTCGGCTGATCTCCTCATCGATGACCTCGCGCACGATCTCGGCGTACGCCGAGTCGGAGATATCGAATCCCGAGTTCGCCAGCTGTACGGGGCTCACCGGCAACTCCGTGAGGACATCGGCGATCGGCCCTCGATCTCGGGCGGTGACCAGCAGGCAGCGCAGCGGCATACCGTCGTCCTGCGCGGCATATCCGCGCTCGCGCACCTGCCGGTACGGGACGAGCGCGAGAACCTCACGCGGCGCGCCCGTGGCGTCGTGCAGCGGGATATCTATGAGGCGTTCGACGTCGACGACCTCGCCGGTGAGGATCTCGACGTCACGCGACCCCTCGCGAGCGAGAAGCGCGAAGGGGCCAGTGGCGGGAATGCGGGACATAGTGCGGTCCTATCCGGGCCGTCCTACTGAGACAAAAGCAGACCGCCCATGAAGTGAGCGGTCTGGAATCGTGGTTTGCGACATCACCGCCTCAACAGGCGGGCCACCAGGTGCGAGTCGCGAACATGCGCCGAACGTACCATCGCGAGCGATCGGTGTCGCGCGTACCCACCTGAGCGGCCCGCGACGGCGACGTCATCATCCAAAAGGTTGAGATCCGGTTCAATCCTGTTAGCGATGTTCCGCGAAGCCAATCCTGGTGAAGTCGATGGCATGGCAGATTCTCGCGTTCACAGCCCCATATCCGATCGGTTGACCTCGCGCCGAGGCGCGTGGATCTCGCTTGGCGTGGTACTCCTCATCATGGTCACGCTTTTCGGTGCATTCGGGTCCGCGACGGCACCGGCGGGCAACGAGCAAGCACCGCCTGGCGCAGAGTCGACGAAGGCCAGCGAACTGATGGCCCAGTTTCCGGATGCCGACCGCCAGTCCGTGCTCGTCGTCGCATCTCGCGATGACGGCGCGACGCTGACGCCCGGTGAGGTGGACGGACTAGAGGGACTGCTGCCGGTGCTCGACGCTCACTCGAATGCGGACTCGAGCGGCCCGCTCCTCAGTGAGGACGGGAAAGCCGCAATCCTGATGGTGCCTATCGAGGTCGGTGAGACGAATACCGACACCGCCGTGATCATTGAGGATCTACGCGCCGACGTCGCGGATCAGCAGCCGGCGGGCATCACCTTGCAGGTCACCGGCGGCCCAGCGTTCGGCGCGGACGTCGCGGCCTCGTTCGACGGCGCGGACATCACGCTGCTGGTGGTCACGATCCTGATCGTCGCGAGCCTGCTCATCATTACCTACCGGTCCCCTGTGCTGTGGCTGATCCCGCTGCTTGCTGTGGGACTCGCGGACGGTCTCGCGGGCCGGCTGACCGCAGCGGCGGGGTCGGCCTGGGATCTGCAATTCGATTCCGGCATCATCAGCGTGCTCGTGTTCGGCGCGGGAACGAACTATGCGCTGCTGCTGATCTCGCGCTACCGCGAAGAACTCCACTCGTTCGCTGACCACCGACTGGCACTGAGCACCGCCTGGCACAAAACCGTTCCGGCGATCCTGGCATCGAATGTCACCGTCGTACTCGCGCTGCTGACGCTCGTGCTGGCCGTCATTCCGGGCACGCACGGGCTCGGTATCGCCGCCGCGCTCGGGTTACTGGTCGCCCTAGCCGCAGTCCTGTTCCTACTTCCACCGCTACTGGCCGTGTGCGGACGCAAGGTGTTCTGGCCATTCATCCCCCGTCCGGGACAGAGCCGACCGCAGGGTGGGGTCTGGCGAAAGATCGCTTCCGGTGTCGTGCGGCGCCCGGTAGCCAGCGTGCTCGCCGGTGGGGCACTGCTCGCGGTGATGGCGACAGGCCTGTTCGGCACGTCGGTCGGTCTCGACCAGGTCGAGAAGTTCCGGGTGCAGTCCGAGTCCGCAGTCGGCCTCGAAGTGCTCTCGGAGCACTTCCCGGCGGGTGAGGCGCAGCCGATCTTCATCGTCGCGAACTGCACGAGCGCCGATGCCGTACTCACCGCTGCCCATGAGGTCGAGGGGGTGGTTCGTGCGCATCCGGTCGACACCACCAACGATGGGTCCCTGACGAAAATCATGGTGACCAGCCAGTACGCACCCAGCACCGAGGAAAGCCTGAATCAGATCACCGAACTGCGCGAGTCGGTCCATGAGGTCCAGGGGGCGGATGCGGTCGTGGGCGGTGCCGTCGCCACTGATCTCGACGCGCGCGACGGCAACCAGCAGGACCTCTGGGTGATCGCGCCACTGGTGCTGGCGGTGAGCCTTTTCGTACTAGTGATCCTGCTGCGTTCGATCGTCGCCCCACTGCTGTTGCTCGTCGTCAACCTCGCGAGCGCCGTTGCCGCTATCGGCGCCGGGGCCTGGTTGAGTCGGGTCTTGTTCGATCAGCACGCGCTCGATCTGCAGGTACCGCTGCTCGCGTTCCTCTTCCTGGTCGCACTCGGTATCGACTACACCATCTTCCTGGTGCATCGGGCTCGCGCCGAAGCGGCAGCGCGCGGCACCCGAGCGGGCATGGTCGAGGCCGTCGCCCACACCGGCAGCGTGATCACCAGCGCCGGGATCGTCCTGGCGGGCGTGTTCGCCGCGCTTGGGGTACTGCCGCTGGTCACCCTCGGTCAGCTCGGGCTGATCGTCGGGGTCGGCGTCATCGTCGACACCCTGGTCGTGCGGACCGTGATCGTGCCCGCGATCTTTACACTGGTTGGCGACCGTATCTGGTGGCCCAGTGCGCCGAAGCCACGTCAGCGAGAATCGACACATGAACCTCGTGAACTCACCGCTGCCGCACGCTGATCGGGCGGGGCAAACCTCGACCGGTCCCACGGTGCGGGCGATGGAGATCGGCCAGCACGTTATCGCCGTCGTCCTCACCCTGATCGGCGTGATCCGGGCTATCGGCGATGGTGCCCCAGTCGCGGCAACGATCGTCGCAGGTACGGCGATCTTCGCCTGGCACACCACAGGGGCACTGTTGCCGTCCCGGGTGCGCTCGCGCCAGATCGTGGTGTGGTGGCTGGTCGGTCTCGCGGTGATCTGGGTCCTGGCCGCAGCGATATCGCCGGAGTTTGTGTGGGTTGCATTCCTGCTGTGGCTGCTGGCCGGGCACCTCCTCCCGCTCTGGTGGGGTTTGCTCTTCTCCGGGCTGGTGCTCGCGGTCGTGGTTCTCGCGCCGATTCTGCATCAAGGCACCACGAGCTACGCAATCGTGTTCGGGCCGCTGATCGGCGGGATCTTTGCGTTCGGGATTTCTCGCGGCTACCTTCAGCTTCTCCGCGATGCCGCCGAGCGTGAACGCCTCGTCGCATCACTCACCCGCGCGCAGACGGAGATGGCCGCGCTGCAGGATGAACTCGCGCTCGCGCAACGGCAGTCGGGGGCGGTTGCCGAACGCACCCGCATCTCCCGCGATATCCACGACACCATCGCCCAAGCGCTCTCGTCGATTCGTCTTCTCGCGCACGCCGGCGCGGGACGCACCGGCGATACCGACGCGGCACGCACGCTGGAGCACGTCGAGACACTCGCCGGTGACAGCCTCGCTGATGTCCGCAGGATCGTGACCGCGCTCGCCCCCGCCGAATTGGAGGACAACGCCCTCGCGGCGGCACTTCGCCGCATGCTCGATCGCGCGCACGCGGAGACCGGGCTGCAGGCAGAGTTGCACGTCGACGAGTCACTGCCGATCCTGCCGACCCAGGTCGAGGTCGCGCTGCTGCGCACCGCGCAGTCAGCGTTGGCGAATGTGCACCTGCATGCGGGGGCAACCCGCGTCGTGATGAGCCTCATCGATGCGAATCGCACGGTACGACTGGACATCATCGATGACGGCGTCGGTTTCGACGTGCCGGCTTGGGAACGGGCGACCGAACCCGGCTCCGGGTCACCCAGTTACGGGCTGAGGTTTATGCGCTCACGGCTACGCGAACTCGGCGGCGGGCTCGACATCGAAAGCACGCCGGGCGACGGTACCGCGATCTCGATCCACCTACCGATCCACCACGACACCACCCTCCCTGCTGGCATCGAGTCGACATCCGAGGAGACGCAATGACCACCACCGTGCTGCTCGTCGACGATCATCCGGTCGTGCGCAGCGGACTGCGCGCCGTCCTCGACACCGAAACCGTGCACGTCATTGGCGAAGCAGCGAGCGGCGCAGACGCGGTCACCCTCGCGGATCAGCTACACCCCGATGTCGTGGTCTGCGATCTACGCCTGGGCGCGGGGATCGACGGCATCCAGACCACCGCTGCGCTGCGTGCCCTGGACCCGCCGCCGGCGGTGCTGATTCTGACCACCTTCGACCGTGACGCCGAAATCCTCGGCGCGATCGAGGCGGGGGCAGCCGGGTACCTCCTCAAAGACGCCGCGCCGGAAGTGATCCTCGAGGCGATCCAGCGTGCCGCGAAGGGCGACATGTTCCTGGCCCCCGACCTCGCGAACCGCGTTCTCAAAGGGATGCGCAATCCACTTCCGCGCCTGACCGACCGCGAGACCGAGGTGTTGCGGCTGATGGCGACCGGCGCCGCGAACAAAGATATCGCCCGCTCACTGTTCGTCACCGAGGCAACCGTCAAGACACACATCGCGCACATATTCACCAAGCTCGACGTCGACAGCCGGTCCCGCGCGATCCATCTCGCCCAGGAAACCGGGCTGATTTAACCCCCACAGTTCGAAAGGAATCGCGCTGGGTGGCGCCGTCATCGATCGCGTCCCGAAACCCGCTCCCGCGGCGATCTAGTGCGTCGGCGGTCCAGCCCAGATCTCAATTGGACGCTAGCCATGCACCGCCGTCGTCCTTCCAGCGGTGGATCTGTTTCTCCGGCACCGGCTGATCATTATCAGTTGCTGCATCGCGATGCTGGATGTCTCCGGTGTCGTCGTCGGCATCAGCGGCGTGCGTGGGTTCTGCGTTTTCGCGGTTCATCACGTGTCCTTCGGCCATGCTCCATGATCGACTCTGCGGCATCCGTGGCGTGCGGTACTGCGATGGCGTCGGTGCACGGTGCCGTTGATGTGGACGGCGCAGTCATCGAATAGCCTCGACCGGTGACTGCGCGTCCGCCCCAGGGCGGGTTACCGAGCCAGCACACCCATGATGCTAGGTCGCCTATGTCGTTATTGCCATGCTGCAGGTACTCACCTGCGACGAACGATCGCGCGCTCGTACGGCACGGCATCTACGTCCTCCGCCGACGCAGATACCGGTGCCCGCACCGAGGCTTCGCTAGGGTGCCAACAGTCGGCGCGGAATTTTCCGGCGCCATGAAGGAGGCAGCGTGACGGACTCTCTGTTCAGCGGTGTGAAGGTCATCGATTGTGGCAGCTACATCGCTGCCCCGTTGGCGACGTCGGTGCTCGCCGAGTGGGGCGCGGACGTCATAAAGATCGAGCCGCCCACCGGCGATCCCTTTCGTGAGTTGATTCGGTTGCCCGGGATGCCCACCTCTGAGGTGGACTATGGGTCGTTGATGGAGAACCGCAACAAGCGCGGCATTGTTCTGGATCTCAGCACTCCGGGCGGACAGAGCGTCATACACAAGTTCGCGGGGGCGGCGGACATATTCGTCACCAACCTGCCGCTATCGGTGCGCACAAAACTCGGGATCGATTACGAGGCGCTGTCGGCGCTCAATCAGCGGCTGATTTACGGCTCGTTTACCGGATTCGGAGAGTACGGCGCGGAGTCCGGCAAGCCGGGCTTCGACCAAACGGCGTACTGGGCGCGCTCGGGGTTGATGCACGAGGTGCGCGCCAGCGGCGAGGACGAACCGATCAAATCGTCGGTGGGCCAGGGTGATCATCCTGCCGCGATGAGCCTGTTCGCCGGACTGGTGAGCGCGCTGTACCGCCGTGAGCGCACCGGCGAAGGCGCGCACGTTCATTCGTCGCTGATGGCCAATGGCTTCTGGGCCAACGGCTTTCTGGTCAGCGCAGCGTTGAATGGCGCCGGGTTCGTGCCGAGGGCGCCGCGCTCCCGCGCGCACAACGCGCTGTCCACGCCGTACCAGGCCAGCGATGGTCGCTGGTTGCTGTTGACGCTGCTCAATGAGGAGCGCTACTGGCCGAAGTTGTGCGCGTCGTTGGGACGGCCCGATCTGGCCGAGGATTCGCGGTTCGCGACGAAGCCTGACCGGCAGCGGAACTCCCCCGCCTTGGTCGAAGTGCTCCAAGGGATTTTTCATCAGCACGACCGCGACCATTGGCAAGCGGTGTTGGCTGAAGGCGGGATCGTGTTCGAGGTGGTCGCCACTCCACCAGACATCGCTGCTGACCAGCAGGCCGTCGCCAACCGAGCATGGTCGGAGACGTCCGAGGGACATCGCACCGTGAGCACGCCGTTCTCCATCGATTCCGTCGACAAGACGCCGCTGCAACCCGCGCCATCGTTCGGTCAACATACCGACGAACTACTGACCGAAGCAGGGTTCACCGGCGAGGAGATCCAGGCATTGCGCGCTGACGGCACGGTCGCCTAGCGGCGAGAATACGGCGGTCGCGCGCAGCGATCCGGATCGACAGTGCTGGGCACATCCCCACCGTGTCGGCTAAAGCGCGGGGCTGAGGGCGGCCACATGCGCGGGATCAGCGAGAACGTCCAGCTTCACGACCCTGCCGGCATCGAACGTGACGAGGTAGATCGCGGACGCCACGCCGTCGGCGACGTAGGCAGCTGCCGGCGCGCCTGCGATGAGGACCGGGCGGGTCAGTTCGGCGCGGCCCGCGAACACTCGTGCCACGGCGTCGGCACCGCGGATGCTGTCACGCAATAGTGGAGCGCCGTACTCGGCTCCCGCTGCGGCGAGTTCGACGGCGGCAGCATCGCTGCGTAGCTCGATCTCTGGGTCGAGTAGCTGTAGGAGCTGTCCGAACTCTCCGTTGCGGGCCGCATCGAGGAACGCGGCGATCGCGGCTTCCTGCCGTTCGCGAATGTCACGAACATCGACCGTACGTAGGCGCGCACGGGCCCGCGAGGCGAGTTGTCGTGCCGCAGCGGGCGTCCGCTCAACGATCGGGGCGATGTCGGCGTAGGACAGCGCGAACACATCATGCAGTACGAGCGCGAGGCGTTCCAGCGGCCCGAGGCTGTCGAGTACTGCTTGCATCGCAAGCGCTACGTCTTCGGCGAGCATCGCGGTTTCGACTGGATCGGCATCGAGGGACCCACCAGCGGCGTCGGCTTCAGTGCCCGAGTCGCGCTCGTGGTCTTCGCGGCGACTGACCTGCTGACGGATCATGTCGATGCACACGCGTGAGACCACGGTGGTGAGCCACGCTTCGAGGTTGTTTATCTGCGCGGTCTCGGCGCGCTGCAACCGTAGCCACACTTCCTGTACCGCGTCATCGGCACTCCAGGTCGAGCCCAACGTGCGGACAGCGATCGCGTAGAGCTTGCTTCGGTGAACGGCGAAGTGGTCGGCCAACTCGTCAAGTACGTGGCCTTTTCCTGCCGCCTGGGCTCCTTCTCGCCGGGCCATCCCGCCCCTCCGCACTGTGTCTTGTCACGTTTTAGTCGGCTCAACCGACTTGTAGGTAGAGCACACCGCTCGGATCGAGTACTGACTCGATTCCAACGATGTAAAGGAATCCTGATGACCACTCTTCCACAAACCGCCTTGGATCGACTTCGCAGCGTTGTCCGCGGGCAGGTCTGGGTGCCCGGCGACGACGACTTCGCGCACGTACGGCGCCCCTGGAACCTCGCGATCGAGCAGTCGCCCTGCGCGGTCGTCGAGGCGGCCGACTCCGGTGACGTCGCATCCCTCGTACAGTTCGCGGCAGCGCACAACATTCCTGTCGCCACGCAGCCCAGTGGTCACGGCGCAACAGGGCGGGCGAAGGACGCGATCCTGCTGCGGACGACGCGCCTAGACGACATCAACATCGATCCGGTCACCATGACTGCCCGCATCGGCGCCGGCGTCCGCTCCGGAGACCTACAGCGCCGCGCCGCCGAACACGGATTGACCGCGCTGCCCGGGAGTTCGCCCGTGGTGACGGTGACGGGCGCAGCACTCGGCGGCGGGCTGAGCTGGTTCGGCCGAGCGTTCGGGTGGATCGCCGACAGCATCCAAGCAGCCGAGGTGGTCATGGCGGACGGCACCGCGCGCCGCGTCGATACGACCGAAGACGAACTGCTGTGGGCCCTGCGCGGTGGAGGCGGTGAACTCGCGATCGTCACCTCCCTGGAGCTTCGGTTGCGACCCGCCAGCACCGTGTTCGGCGGGCGGCAGTTGTGGTCGGCGGTGCACGCGCTCGAGGTTGCCGACGCGTACCGCCGAATGACCACGTCCGCGCCAGATGCGCTTACCTTGTGGCTGGAGTTCCTGCATTTCCCAGGTAGCGACCCAATGGTCGCGATCGACTCGACTTTCCTCGGTGACGAGCACGAGGCTCGCGACCTGATGCAGTTGACCGCGAGCCTGCCTGCACCCATGGTCGATTCTCGGGCTGTGATGAGCGTGGCAGAACTGGGCCAGATCACCGCGGAGCCAACGGATCCCGCTCCCGGGCAGTCGCGGGCCGAACTGCTCACTGCACTCGACGGCGACGCGATCGCCGCGCTCGTGAATGAGCCGATCGCCCCGCTGATGACCGCGCAGATTCGCCATCTTGGCGCTGCTCTCGCGCAGCCGAGTGACAGTCCACATGGACCGCTCACCGAGCCGTACGCCATCTATATGTTCGGAGCGCCGAGGACACCTGAAGATGTCGTATCGATCACCGGTAAGCAAAGCGACCTCGCCGCCGCGTTGCCGATCAGCGGTCGCAAGCCAATCTCGTTCCTGAACCCTTCGGAGGGCCTGTCCGACGCCCTTCCGGCGGCGTCCTTGCAACGACTGCGCCGGCTCAAAGCCCAGCACGACCCCCAGGCGATCATCCGCAGCAACTTCCCATTGTCAAACTGATCAGCCTCCTGACCGGCAACGGGACGGCGGTCGGCCGAGATGCAGCGACGACGGAGTAACTGGCTACCGGTTAACGCGCTCGAGGCTGGTTCGAGAAGGTGTGACGTCACCTCTCGACACGTGTTCGAGTAGCGCAGAAAGTCCTGCAGTGAAAACGGCTTCTGTGTCGATGTCGCTTTCGGCGTGCAAGCGGGCATACGCAGGCGCGATCTCAGGGTCGACGGGTGCCGTCCGTTCGCTCTCGGCCATCGGAGCCGTGGTGGCGCTTCCGATGGTGAAGTTCGAGAGTGCGTACGCCGCGCCCAGTGGCTCCATCGCTCCCGCCTGATCGAGCAGAATCACCATCCGTTCGGAAAGCCGAAGGTAGTTCGGGCCTCTTGGGGCACGCATCCCGAGCACCTGGCAGGCCCACCGATTGTGCACAAGATGACGAAAGTAAGCCTGCATCATCGCGAGCAGCGAGGCTTCGGCAATGGCTTCATTGAGCATTGCGTCGCTACCCAGGGCCTCGTCCAGGGCTAGGTCAAACAAGTCGTCGACGGACTCGACCCGGGAGTAGAGACTTGCCGGGGCTACGCCGAGCCGGCCGGCCACGGCGCGAGCAGTGAGCGCGCGCAACCCTCCCTCATCGAGCAGAACGACTGCGGCGCGGGCGATGTCGTGCACGTCGACGGCGCGCGTTCGCCGTACCGGCTTGCGGTGATCCCAGTAACTCACGCACCTATATTAACCGAACGACGTTCGCTTTACTATTCGAACTATGTTAGTTTTGTGGCATGTTGGACCCCGATTTACTTCCGCTTCGCAATGACCAAGCCGTGGTGCTGCGAGCGATGCGCGCCGAGGACGCGCGCGCGTACGCCGAGGGGGCTGCCGATGCGTCAGTGCGCAAGTTCGCGCATCTTCCTGACACCCAGTACACCGAGGCGTCGGTTGTGGCGCTTATCCGCGGCGCGGTCAGTGAGGGTCTGAAACGCGGCGATCTTGCAGTACTTGCTATCGGCGAGCCCGCCACGGGCGAGTTCGCCGGGAGCCTCGTCCTGTTCAACATCGCCGCAGAGTCAGTGGAAGTCGGCTTCTGGATACACCCCGCGCACCGCGGCAAAGGACTTTCCGGTGCCGCCATCTCCCTTGCGCTGGTGCTCGCTCAGCGCAGCGGATTCACTCGGCTGACAGCACGCACAACGCCGGAGAACTTGGCATCTCAGCGCGTACTCGAACATGCAGGGTTCACGCGCGGATCGGAAGCGCGTGATCTGGCACCCTCTGGCGAAGCAGTCGTGCTGCTGCACTACTCACGCGAGATATGTGCGAACTCGCTGGTTCCGTTGGAGACCGAACGATTGCGCCTTCGGCTTCACGAACCTGAGGATTCGACCTGGCTACACCGCTTGTACTCGCAGGCCAGTGTCGTGCGCTACCTACTGGATGAACCGTGGAGTCACGATGTCGCCGTTGAACGGGTCAGCGAGCGACTCGCCAAGACCGACCTCGACACAGACGCCAACGCCCTAGCGCTCGTGATCGAACACGACGGAGAACCAATCGGAGACGTTCTCCTGTGGCTCGTCGACGCAGACCGCCGGGTCGCCGAGATCGGCTGGGTGCTCGATCCCATCCACAGCGGAGAAGGCTTCGCGCGCGAAGCCGTGCGCGCGGTATTGCAAGTCGCCTTCGATCACTATCATCTGCACCGCGTTGCTGCTCAGATGGATGCGCGCAACGCCGCTTCGGCGAAGCTCGCCGCAGCGGTTGGGATGCGTCACGAAGCGCATCTGCGCCAGGACTGGTGGAGCAAGGGCGAGTGGACCGACACTCTCGTCTTCGGGATGCTGGCCAGCGATCGGTAAACGACGCGAGCGCAGTCGCATGGCCGACGTAAGTCCTGGAGAATCGGTCGCGTACTTTAGGGGCATGTCAGGTGCTTCTGCTGCGGCTGCCGCCGCTGTAACGGAGACGCTCCGCTAGCGGCGGAACGTCTTCTCACTCTTCGTATCTCACGTTCCGTCGCTTGATCGTCGGTTCGGTGCGACGCATTTCGTCGCCCGATTCCTCCATCGAGCAACGGAGTTCCTGTGCCTTTTCGCATCTCTTCACCGCGGCCTGATCACATGTCAGCCGTTCGTTCCTGGGTAGTCCTCGTGTGTCTGTCCACCTTGCAGTTCTTCATCGCCGTCGATGTCACGGTGGTCAACGTGGCGTTGCCATCCATCGGCGATGATCTCGGCGTCGACCCGCGCGGACTGACATGGGTCGTCGTCGGATACACCATTACCGGCGGCGGTTTGCTGATGCTTGGCGGGCGTCTAGGCGATGTCTTCGGCCGTCGCCGTCTTCTCCTCATCGGCACCGCGATCTTCGGAGCGGCCTCGCTGATGGCGGGCTTTGCGGATACCTTCGCGCTGCTTGTTATCGCCAGACTGTTCCAAGGGGCGGGCGAAGCCCTCGCTCTGCCGGCTGCAATGGCAACCATCGTCCTGCTATTCCCCGAAGGAAAAGTCCGAGCGCGAGCATTGAGCGTCTGGGCCGCCGTTGCGAGCTGCGGTCTCGTCTTAGGGTTCGCGCTGTCGGGAATCATCACCGAGTATCTCGGCTGGCGATGGATCTTCCTGATCGCTGTTCCGTTCGTTCTGTTCGTGCTTGTCGCCTCGGTGATCCTGCTGCCGCGCGATCAGCCGCAAGCGCGCGCGCCACTGGACATCCTCGGGTCGATGTTGTTGACCGCCGCACCGCTGCTGTTCGCCTTCGCAGTGGTGGAGGCTGCCGAGAACTCCGGGGCGATGGCATGGCTATCACCCGCGGCCCTGATAGGCGCCTTGATCGCCGCCGTACTGTTCGTCAAGGTGGAACGCAGAGCCCCGAATCCGCTAGTTCCGCTCGCTTTCTTCCGCAACCGCACCCGGGTGCGGGCAAATCTTGCGACTGCGTTGCTGAGCGCCGCGCTCTCGACGTCATTCTTGCTTTTCACGTTCTATCTGCAGGACGAACTCGGCCTCACTCCGCTGGACGCCGGACTGCTTCTGCTGCCGCTTGCAGTGGCTTTGATCGCTGCCGTGACCGTCGTGCCCCGGCTCATGGGGCGTTGGGGAGCACGTGCCTGCATAATCGTGGGGTTACCGTCCGCAGCAGCAGGCATGATCGCGATTGCTGTGGTCGCACAACTTGAAGCCCCTGCTTGGTTCTTGCACCCGGCGATGCTCTTCATCGCCGCAGGCATGGGGTTCGGGATAGTTGGCTTGCAGTACGCGGCTGTCACAGGAGTAACCGACGATGATGCCGGCGTCGCATCTGGGGTGCAACGAGCCGCAGACCAGTTTGGTGGGTCTGCCGGTGTCACAGTCTATGTGGGATTGGGCTTTACTACGTCCATGCTCCACGGGATGTCCCCCTACGTGCTCAGCAGTGCGCTTGCGATCATCGGTCTCTGTGTTGCAGGTGTCGTCGTTCGACGGATCACGACCTCCGGCGAGAAGTCGAAAGCGGAGGGGTGCGATCGTAAGCCGACCTGCCGCTGCCTTGACGGGATATCTGGTGAATGACCTCAGCCACCTGGGCAGCCAGAAAGTTCGCCCCACCGACTGCTCGATCTCGTCGTCCCGTCGGCCGCAGATGCGGCCAACGGGTCCATGAGCTCGCCGGTTCGCGCCGCTGCCGGTCGACGCTCCTCAGGCGGCTGGATTGCTGCTGAGGCATTCGTGTGATGATGAGACCTCCGAAGCCAACGGCTGGTGCTCATGGGATTCTCAGTCGGACGTCGTGCACTGATGTCACCGCATCGCGGCGCCGAGCGAACAACTCACCATTACATTCACAGATGGGAGAACCGCCATGCAGGCGATCTTCAAGGAAATCGTTGCCGGCGACGAGGCGAGTGTTCGGGCGAGGATCGAAAAGAAGCCGGCGTTGGCCAACGCTGTCGCAACCGGGACGCCGAAGAAGTATGTGGGTCAGTCCGCGCTACAAGTCGCGACCCGAACGGGTCAGTTCGACATCGCGAGGCTGCTGCTGGATAACGGCGCCGATGCGCGTTTCGTCGACGTGACCGAACCCGGCGCATGGTCGAAGTCCGTTCTCCACGATGCGGCCGTGGCGGCGGTGATGAGGTCGCGCCGGTCGCGACGCACGTTCACTGCAGAATCGGAGCAGGTGTGGAAGGTCGCGGAGGTCGAGAAGCACGATGCGGCGTACCAGTTGCTGGCCGGCCTTATCGATGCCGGTGCCGACGCGACCGCCGAAGACTCCCTGGGGGCGACACCGCTCGGACGCGCGGTGCATTCAGCGCACGACGTCCTACCGAGACGCAATGACGAGCGGCCCGAACTGTCCAATGGACATCCGCTCACCCGGGAGCTTGTCGATGATCTGACGCGCATTTTTGCGCTCTTGATTCAGCACGGCGCCGATCCTCAGCAGGTCGAACCGCAGATGGGCAAGCCGCTGGCCGAGTTCTATCGACATGAACTCGTCGGGAAGTTCCTCATCGGGAACGTCGAACCCGACCCGATCCCGCAACCAGTCGCCGGATTGAGAGCCGCGCGACCACCCGTTTCCGGTGGCTGCGCTTACTAGGGATGGTGTCAGGGCTTCGGTGCGTCACGCATTGGGCCGCCATAGTGCATCTCGGCAGCTGCTTGCTGCTGAGCGACTGTAGTGACCGTCTGAGGATCCACGGGTTCGAACACTTCCACGACGTCCGGGGACTCAAATCGGTAAGCGACCTTGCCGCCGCCCTGGTCCCTGGCCATGCCGCTCGGCCACACGTCTTCCTGGGCTCCCGCGACTCCAATCAGCCATCCGTGCGGTTCCAGCTGCTCGCGCACCAAACACAACGCTTCGAACGCATCGTCGGCGATTGCGTCGATGATTCCCAGTGCAGGACCGGTGATCTGCACAGCCCAGCGATAATCCTCTGTCAGCGTCCATTCGACGACTGCTTCATCGACGATTCCCTCCCGAGCCACCTTGATGGTCTGCGGGCTCGTCAACCAGGGCGCCATGTGGGTCTTTCTTTCGTCAGGTGTGCGACGACCACCGGGCGTGTGGTGTGCGCGGTCGTCGCCAGTCGGTACGTGTGAGAATTCCATCCTCGCACGTTGCCGGGCTGTATCGCTGTCCGCGCCGCTCCCCACAATAAGCCGCTTGCGATTGCCGAGCAGTGAACCTCAGCCGAGGCGTCGCAAGGCCCGCAGGGAGGCTCTGGCGCAAACTCAGGTTTCGCTCTGCCGCGGTGGCTCCTCGAATCGCTGGCTCCCAAACCAAATGAAGCAGGGCCCGCCCTCGTACGGCGGTTTCAGGGGGTCGACGCAACACTGCTGTTAGTTGGTGGTGATTAGATCACGCAGACGCTCGGCTGGGGTATCCCAGCCGAGCGTTTTGCGTGGTCGGCCGTTGAGCTGCTGGGCGACGTGCTCGAGGTCGGCGGGGCTGTAGACGCTCAGATCGGTGCCTTTGGGGAAGTACTGCCGCAGCAGCCCGTTGGTGTTCTCGTTGGTGCCGCGCTGCCAAGGGCTGGCCGGGTCGCAGAAGTAGACCTGCATGTCGGTCGCCACGCTGATCTGCGTGTGCCGGGCCATCTCCGCCCCTTGATCCCAGGTCAGCGACCCGCGCAGGTGCGCAGGGAGGTCTTTCATCGCCGTGATGATCGCATCACGGACCTGCTCGGCGTCGTGCCCAGCGGGCAGGTGCAGCAGCATCGTGTAGCGGGTAGCGCGCTCGACGAGAGTGCTGATCGCGGTCTTGTTCTGCTCCCCGGTGATCAGATCACCTTCCCAGTGCCCAGGGACCGCACGGTCTTCGACCTCGGCGGGACGGTCGCTGATCATCACCATCGGGTCGATGAATCGCTGATACCGCGCCGTCGTCGCGTTGGAACAGGATTGGGCTCGAGGCCAGCTCCGGCGGTGTCAGCCGCAACGATCCCTGCTCGGCGGCGTCCACGATCATTCCGGTAATCGCCTCCCGATCCCGCATCGAGGCGAATCGCCATCCCATGAGTTGCCGGGAGGCTTCGGCGTGCAGGTTCCAGCGCCGCCAGGTCGAGCGCTTCTCACCGACCTCCCACACCACCACCTGAGCGACCTCAGCGATGAGGTCCAGCGGCACATCATCAGCACGCAGCACCGGAGGAGTTGCGTTGGGGGTTGCGGTGACCGTGCGCGCCCACCCGGTCGCGTCCGTGCCGAGGATCGCCCCGGCACGATTACGCCAGTTCTCGGTGAGCTCGGCCAGCGAGTGGACGTGCTTTTCGGGGCGGGTTGCGAGGGTTGCTTGCGCCCGCAACTTTAGGATCGCCGCCGCACTCGGCTGCTTGCCATGCTGCTGGACGTAGGCGTCGATGAGGCGATTCTTCTCCTCGTCGATCTGCCGCGCCCGCGTCGAAAACTCCACCACCAGGCTCTCCGGCACCGACGTGATCGCCCACGCCGGGTTGCGATCCCTGCCCATGTCGCGCGGCTCCCACGAGACACCGAACGTCCGCGTCATGTGGTCAGCGAAGACGGCCTCGTGGAGTTCGGAGAGCGCGACGACTGCGGCGTGGAGGGGGCGGCCGTCGAGGGATCGCCATTTGCCGTCTTGCGCGGTCTGGACCTTGTTGCTGATGACAACGTGCGTGTGCAGATGAGGGTCGCCAGCGCGGGAGTCGTAGTGATCGAACGCGGTAGCGATCACCCCGGTCACATCGACTTGGGCGGCGGCACCGTCGGGGCCGGTTGCACCGACACGGGTGGTTGCAACCTCTCGTTCGATGAATGCAATCACCTCCGCAACCGCCGCATGATGCGCATCCGCGATCAGAGCCTGCGTGCCCGCATCCGCAACCGCCCACAACACCGATGCCGACTTCGGAACGCTGAACGTGTAATCGAACCCCGCCACTGCACGACGTGTTGTGCGGGCGTTCTCCTCAGCCTCGATCTGCGCGACCTTCTCCCGTTTCTCAGCAGGGGCCAACGTCGGATCGAGAGCCGCGGTTCGGGTCTCGATGCGCTCGGAGACGGTGGCGTAGGACGGGTAGGCGCGACCCAACGGGTCGCCGGTGATCGGGTCGCGGCCCATGCCGACCAGGAGTTGAAGCTGCGCCTCCGAGACTTCCTCACCATTGACGATCCGGCCGCCACCAAGGGCAGGGAGGCCTGAGCCCATCCACCTGCCCGGTGGTGAACCCTTCTCCGCGTAATAACGAGTCAACGGGGTCGAGAGGGAACGGTCGCCATCGGCGGCAGCGACGGTACGCAGCAGGTACTTATAGCCGTCGCCAGCGCTCATCACGCGCATCGAAACCGTCACCGAAGTTCTCCTCTCGGAGCACAGGTGAGCTCGGTCCCGCAGGGTCAAATCAGAGTTGATTCGCGGGTCTTAAAACCTCATCTGCAAGACGCGTGGCAGCTCAAAGCTGGTTCCGGCGGAGCAGCGCAGGGTCATGCTTCGGCGCTGGCGGCCATATGGTGGCGATGCCCATTGGTGAGGGCATCGGCGGAGCGGTGTTCGTAGGGCTGCCAGATGACCGTCACGGCAATCAGCTCGCTCCTGTGACACGGGGCCGTAACCGGCGAGCGGGCTGGCTCTCACTAACCAGATGCAGAGCGTTGTCGGAAACCGATGAGTGCTGTGATGGCGGCGAGGGCGAGGCAGGCGGCGCCGATGCCGACGGCGATGTGGTGGCCGTCGAGGAAGGCTTGTTCGGCAACGTCCTGGTATTTGGGTCCGAGAGTGTCGATCACGGCTTGGATGTGGGCGCCGGCGACGTTCTGCGTCTGGTTCTCGGCGGTCGCGCGGAGTTCTGTCGGGAGGTGCTGGGCGGTAGTGCTCCACGCGGTGGTGGCTGCGGTGGCGCCGATACCGCCGAGGACGGCGAGGCCGACGGAAGTACCGACCTGGCCGGAGGCGTTGACCATCGCAGAGGCGGCACCGGAGACGCCTGCGGGTACTTCGCGCATGGCGACGTGGGTGACGCCGGGGACGAGGGTGCCGAACCCGGCGCCGGAGAGCACATACCCGGCGGCGGTCAGCGCGAAGGGCGTGGTGGTGTCGACGCTGCTGAGTAGGAGCAGGCCGACGGCCGCGACGAGGCACCCAGCGGCGACCACGCGGGCGGGTGGCTGGCGGCGGTCGATGAGGCCGGTGAGTTGGGCCATGAGCAGGAACGGGATGTTCATGAACAGCCAGGACAGTCCAGTGCGCAGCGCCGACCAGCCTTCGAGGTTCTGGTAGAGCAGGGTGACGTAGAACAGCACGCTGCTGAACGTGGTATAGCTGATGAGGTAGACGGCGGAGGCGCTGACGAAGCTGGGCGCTCGGAGCAAGCTGGGTGGGATCATCGGATGGGGCGCGCGTCGTTCCCACCACACGAGGACCGTCAGCAGCACGACACCGGTATTCAAAGGAACGAGCACAGGGATCGAGGTCCAGGCATGCCCGGAGGCATCCACCAGGCCAAGAGTGATCCCGACCAGCCCGAGCGCACTGGTGGTCACGCCGATGACATCGAGTCGGCCAGCGGCAGGAGAACACGATTGCGGGACGGCGACCAGGGTGAGCACGCTTGCGGCGACGGCGTCCCGAAGGATCTGCCAGAGTTGGTCGCCCTCGGACGGACGATCAAGCGGCGCGCGGGCGACATCCTCGCGTTCTTCGACCACCCCGGAACCAGCAACGGGCCGTCCGAGGCGATCAACGGCAGGCTCGGGCACCTCCGCGGCACCGCCCTGGGCTTCAGGAACCTGACCCACTACATCGCGAGGAGCTTGCTCGAGACCGGCGGGTTCAGGCCGCTGCTACACCCTCAAACACGATGAGCCCGTTATCTCCGGCCGCGACGATGAACACCGGGTGTGGGCGGTGAGCTTGCACAGGGTTCCGGGCGTCCAGTCCCGTCGATACCATGTACCAGCCAGCCCGGCTATCAACCCGTGTCGTGCGGATGTGGTAGCCGGGCCGATTCAGCGCGGGCCGCGGAAGCGGCTGACGCTGCGAGCTGACTCAGTGGAGAACCGCTGAGGCCGAGCCGACGATCGCCGCGATCTCGGGTGCCGCCCCGATTTCGGGTACGGCGAGGAAATCGGGGCGCTGGTAGGCAGGATTCGGATATTCGTAGTACCCCTTGCCGGACAGCAGTCCGAGGTGTCCCTTGTCGACGAAATGTTCCTTGACGTACTCGGCGTTGGAGAGCATATCGGCGTCGTCGTTCTTGTGACCCCAGTAGGACATCACGTTGTATGCGGTTGTCATTCCGACTACGTCGAACCAGCCCATCGGACCGAGGTTCGCGCCGCTCATCATGTAAGTTCGGTCGATGTCCTCGGGCGTCGCGATCCCCTTTGTCACGAGCGTCTGCGCCGCATTGAGCAGCGGGACGAACCAGGAGTTGAGGACATACCCGTTCTGCTCCTTGCGGAGCGGGATCGGCACCATCCCGATCTCGATTGCGAACTCGACGGCCTGCGTGATGGCGTCGCGCGAGGTTCCCTCGTGCGCCATGATCTCGGCGAGATTCATCTTCCAGATCTGGTTCGCGAAGTGCAGTGTCAGGAACTTCTCCGGTCGGCCTGTGTCGGCGGCGAAGTCGCTGGGCAGCAGCGTCGAGGTGTTGGTGGCGACGATCGTGCGCTCCGGGAGGAGCGGAGCCAGGCTGGTGTACAGCCCAGACTTGATCGACGGGACTTCCGGGACGGCTTCGATCACGAGGTCCGCATCCGCGACCGCGGACGCGAGGTCGGTCGTGTACGTCAGGCGCTGGCGAGCTGCGTCGATATCGGCCTCGCTGGCGCCGAGATCCGACTGATAGATGACGGCGTATCCGTCGAGCGCGATCTTGCTTCGCTCGAGCGCTTCTTCGGCGATGTCGTAGATGACGACGGTCTTGCCCTTGAACGCGCTGTGCCAGGCGACCTGGGCGCCGAGCACGCCGGAACCGAGCATCGTCAGTCGGTTGAGAGTGGACATGATTCGTTCTTCTTTCTTTTCTTATAGTGCCGAGCCGCCTGCTTGTGGCTGATGGATCGACGGGGTCAAGGGGTGAGCCGCCCTGCCTGGTAGGTGATTTGGGGACGGCCCACCCCGTGATTGTGGTTAGCTGCGCGCGAGCGTCGGGTAGTCGGTGTAGCCGGTGTCGTCGCCGCCGTAGAGCGTGGCCTGATCCACGTCGTTCAGCGGGGCGTCGGTCCGGAGCCGCTCGACGATGTCCGGGTTCGCGAGCGCGAACTGCCCCAGAGGGGCGATGTCGGCGAATCCAGCCTCGATGTCGTCGGCGATCTGCTCGCGACCACGTCCGTAGCGGACGACGAGGACCGAGTTCGGCCACAGGTCGCGGAGCGAGCGCAGCAACTCGTCGTCGCCGACGTGGAAGACATGCAGATAGACGAGGTCGAGCTTCGCGAGCTCACCGACCAAATACGTGTACTGAGCACGCACGTCGGCCGCCTCGCCCTCGTGGAGCCCGCCGAGGGGAATCGCCGGAGAGATCCGAATGCCCGTGCGGTCGGCGCCGATCTCGTCCGCGACGGCCCGCGCCACCTCGATCGCGAACCGCGCACGGTTCTCCACCGAGCCGCCGTACTCGTCGGTACGGGTGTTCGCGTTGGGCGCGAGGAACTGATGCGGCAGGAACCCGTTACCGGCATGGATCTCCACGCCGTCGGCACCAGCCGCGATCACAGACGCGGCAGCGTGGCGGAACTCGGCGATCACGTCCTGGATGTCCGAGACCGTGAGCTCCCGCGGGACCGGGGTCTGCTGCAGTCCCGTCGGAGTGAACATGTCCTGTTCCGCAGAGATTGCTGAGGGCGCCACGGGCTGTCGGTGGTGCGGCGTGTTGTCCGGATGCGACATGCGACCCGCGTGTGCCAGTTGGATGAAGAAGTGTCCGCCGGCGGTGTGCACGGCGTCCGTGACCGCCTTCCAACCCTCGACATGCTCGGGCGCGTAGATCCCGGGCGTGCTCAGGTAGCCCTGCCCGTCGTCGGACGGCTGGGTGCTTTCGGAGATCAGCAGGCCCAAGGATGCGCGCTGACTGTAGTACTCGGCGGCGAACTTGCCCGGTGTCCCGTCGGGATTCGCGCGGTTTCGGGTCATCGGCGACAGAGCGAGACGGTGACTGAGGTTGAGTCTGCCGAGCGTGTAGGGCTGCCAGATAGACGAAGAGGTCATTGCTTGAGTCATTCCTTTGCGGTTAGCGGGTTGTCATCACCCTCGGTGCGACACCAGGTCGTGTCGCGCCGTCGAGACCGACCCAGTCGAGGTCAGATCCATCCCGAAAGGTAATGACTACACTCGTAACTGAGGATACTCAGATTCTATTCCCGGAAGGTGACAGATGTTTTCGACCCCTTGCACCCTGCCGCTGAGAGCAGAGGACGTGCACGTACTGACGGCACCATCTTGGCGACGAACTGCTCGGGCTGCGGCCTTCACGATCGCCCAAGGCCGGGCGATCGTGAAGGGGGTGGAGTGGGGCCATCCGTTTCGCAGGCTTGACCTCGTTCTGAGGACAGGGTTTCGGATAGAGCTATGACGTCTCAAACCTCACGAAAAGTGCCATCGCGGTCCCGTCGAGCGGGTCGTGCCTTGCTCGGGGCTTTAGCCTCGGCGACACTAGCGTTGACAGCGTGCACGCCGGCTCCAGACGCCGAACCCGGCCCCGTCCCAGGCTCCTCGCTCGACCGCTTCTATGAGCAGGATGTGGCCTTCGAGCCCTGCGACGTTCTTGTGCCCGAAGCGGGGAGCGCGGTGAACGGCGAGTGTGGAACGATCGAGGTGCCACTGGACTACACCGACGTGTCAGGTGACAGCGGCCAGATCGCAATGTTCCGCGTTCCAGCTCGGAGCGAGGGCCCGATCGGTTCGTTGTTGTTGAATCCCGGTGGTCCCGGCTACCCCGGTATCGAGTTCGCGGCATCGGCCGCTGCGGCGTGGGCGAATAACCCGGTCACGGGGCGCTTCGACATCGTGGGATTCGACCCCCGCGGCACCGGCGCGACCGTTCCCGCGGTGGATTGCTTCACAGACGCCGAGCGGGAGGTAGACGCCACGGCGGCGAGCCAGCTCACCCGGCCGGATTCGCCGCCGCTCGTCGAAGCCTGCGCGGACAGCGTGGGCGGCGTCGATGTGCTGGCCCACCTGGGCACGCGTGACGTCGCGCGCGACCTGGACGTCATTCGGGCAGTTCTCGGTGACGAAAAGCTGACGTACGCCGGTGTAAGTTACGGCACTCGGCTTGGGGCGGTGTATGCGGAGATGTTCCCCCAGAACGTTCGTGCTCTCGTCCTGGACGGCGCGATGAACCCACGCACGGGAACTCTCGAACGTAGGCAAGACCAGTGGGCGGGCATGCAGCGCGCCTTCGATGAGTTGGCCGCGTTCTGTGTCGAGCAGGGGATTGCCCGCTTGGTGACGACATCGAGGGGACGACCGCCGCGTACCAGGCGCTCGTGCAGCCGCTTCAGGACGAGCCGGTTGCCGCCGGAGACGGCCGCGAGCTGACATTCGTCGCAGCGCACGATGGCGTCGTGACGGGGCTTTACTCTCAGGCCGTCTGGCCCGCTGTCGTCGCCGGTCTTCGTGAGCTCGCCGAAGGGCGCGGCGAGACCCTCCTCTCCCTGCGGGACCTCTATCATGGACGATCGCCAAACGGCTCCTACGACGATGCGGCGGAGGCGACGTCGGTGATTAACTGCCTCGACGAGGAACGGTTCAGTGGTGAGGATCAGGTGGAGCTCGTCGAGAAAGCCTTCGCCGCAGCTCCCATCTTCGATACAGGAAGACCCGTCGAGGCGGGCCCGGACTGGTGTGAGGGGTGGCCGGTCGAGCCGACACTCGGATACCCGTATGCCTCCGATATCGAAGGGCTTCCCGCAACACTGACCGTCTCCGTCACCGGAGACGCCCTCACCCCTCACGAAGGAGGGATCAGCCTCGCGGACACGCTCGGCGGCAGTCTCCTCACCGTCGAGGGTCAGCAGCACGGCGCGATCACGGCGGGAAACACCTGCGTCGACGCGATCGTCGCCGCCTACCTGATCGACCTCGAGTTGCCTGCAGAGGATGCGACTTGCCGCCTCTGACAACGAACGGTCCGATGCGGAGGCGTCATGGCATGGAGCACGCGTGAACTTGCCGAGCTGGCCGGCACGACCGAGAATACCGTGCGTCACTATCACCGGCTCGGGCTGCTGGAGGAGCCTGAGCGAAAGCTCAGCGGGTACAGGAAGTACGAAGTGCGACACCTGGTGAGCCTCCTGCGCATCCGACGACTCGCGGAGCTCGGTGTGCCGCTCTCTCGGATCGGCGACGTCAGCGCCGGTACCGACGGCGCGACGGCCGCCCTGCATGCACTCGACGCCGAGCTCCGACAGAGCATCGAACGTCAGCAGAAGGCTCGCGACGACATCGCCGCAATCCTTCGTGGTCATGCGCCCGCAGACGCTCCAGCGGGCTTCGAGACCGTGGCCTCTCGACTGTCAGAGCCAGATCGGTCGATGATCCACATCTACACGAAGCTGTACGACCAGGACGCGCTCGCGGACCTCCAGAAGATGGTGGAAGCCGACACCGACCCCGTCGGCGCGGAGATCGACAGCCTCCCGGCCGATGCCTCCGAGGAAACGAAGCAGCGTCTCGCCGAAGAGCTCGCACCGTTCCTCGCGCAGACCCTCCTCGACTACTCCTGGCTCCGAGATCCCGTCCCGCGCCTGTCGAAGACTGAGCATGTCACTCGGCAAACGATCATTGACGCAGCAGCCCAGCTCTAAAACCCGGCCCAGCTGGAAGTGTTCGCGCATGCGAGCATCCTGGCGCACGAGCAAGCCCATGACGTGCAGACAAGAGCGGATAGCCCGACTGGTGAATCATCGTCAAAGCTCTCCCCCTCCCGCGGATCATCTCCTCCATCGGACGTGGGCGTATGTCGCTGACAAGCCTCGGGGAGTGCAGACCGTCCTCGCGGCGACGGGGCCGACTCTGCGAAAGCCTCTGTTGGATCGACTCGTCGATCGAGGGGACCTCCGGATGCAGCACCCGTAAGACGCTCGGCATCATCGATACTGGCGTGCTCGAGTACGGCGGCAGCGGTCACCGTGACGTTCTCCTCGCTCAGGTCCGTGCCGTCCTGGTCGACGGTGCGGAGCCAATGCCTCGCGTGGCAGCCGTCGCGGCGCTCATCTACGGCAGCGGGAGGCTGCCCCAGTTTCACCGTGACATCCCGTGGACCGCTGCCGTGGTCGAGCGCGCGGAGAGCCTCAAGACGGGCAGCTCGGGCGCGGGAGCTGCCGCGGAAGCGGTGGCGTGCACCGTCACGGCCACGATCGTCAACAGCGTTGTGATGTCGACGGTCGTGCTGCCGCGCACCTGAGCGCGGTGTGATCAATAGACGACGGTGGCCCGTGCCGCAACCACGGCGGCGAGCCTTGCATCGAGTGCCTTAGTGATCTCGCTGACGGCGGCACGGCCGGCGCGGTTGGCGCCGACGGTCGACTGGGAGGGCCCGAAGCCGATGAGATGCAGGCGCGGCTCCTTCTCCGCCTGCGTGCCGGAAACGGGGATACCGCCGAGCGTGCCGCGCAGTCCCAACGGCTCCAGGTGGGCGATCGCCGGTCGGAATCCGGTGGCCCACAGGATCGTGTCGACCGGAGTCAGGTTTCCGGCTGCCTCGCGGACCCCTGCGGGTTCGATGGCGGTGAACATCGGGCGGCGGTTAAGCACGCCACGCTCCATGGCTGCCTGCACATATGACGTCGGTGTGATGCCCGTGTATGAGACGACGCTGCGCCCGGGGAGGCCGGCCTCCGCGTCCGCGGTGACCTTGGCGATGATGGCGCGGCCGGTGGTCTCCGGCATGAACTCGCCTTCGATGAACACGGGTTCACGGCGGGTGTACCAAAAGGTTGTCGCGTCGCGGGAGATCTCCTCCAGCAACTGTAAGGCGGGCACCGACGTCACGCTTACGGGCCGGTGGATGGGCAGAGCAAAATCGTGCTCATACCCCGTGAAGTAGCGCGGTACGGCTGTTCGGGCAGCCTCGGTCGGGTCGGCGGGTTGCTGTGCCTGGCCGGGCAGATCGAAGATGCCGTTCACCGTTGCCATCGTGAGTGACTTCCACCGGTGCTGCCATGCGCCGCCGGGTGCGGAGTTCGCGTCAAGCACGACGAAGGTGCCCGGTGCTGATGTGTCCTGGGATGGTGTGCCTAATGCGGCGTCGATCCGCGCATATGCGGCGGGTGGAACGCCTATGAACCCACGCCGCTGCAGGTGATACGCCGCCGACAGCCCGGCCTGTCCCGCACCGATCACCACGACGGTCGCTGCCCGTAGCGTTTCTCCCATGTCGGATCGAACCTCGCGTCCTGGGTCGCTATTCCGATCGTTCGTGCAGTTGCCTTAGCCTCAACTGTCAGCGGGAAGCGCAGCCGAGATCTGCACACGGATAGCTTCAATGACCTGAGACGAGGTGAACTCCGGGCTGGCGTGCGAAACCATAGTCAAGAACAGGACCGCTGAGATCACCTGAGCCCGGACGGCGGCGTCGTCCGCGTCGAGGCCGGTGTGCTGGACGATGAAGCGGGCAACCGCCTGCTGGGTCTGCCCGACGACGGAAAGCGCCGCGGCACGATTGGGTTCGGTGGGGTCGCCGAACATCATCTCTCGCAGATAGGTGCGCCCGTTGTCGATTGGTGCCCGATTGCATTCCACGATCGGAGTGGTGAGAGCGATCACAGCGTCCAGGGCGCTCGGCGCTTCCTCGGCGGCGGCGAGCCCTCGTTCGACCGCGGCTGCGTAGCGGGCGTTCTGGACGAGGAGCAGGAGATCGCCTTTGGACTTCACGTAGAGGAAAAGAGTGCCCGTACCGATATCGGCCTTGTCGGCGATCTCCTGAGTGGTGACGTCGTCCACGCTCCGCTCGGTGAACAGCTCGGTGGCAGCCGCAACGATGCGATCAAGCTTCGCCTGCTTGTTCCGCTCTCGTCGACCGAGCGCGAGTGCCTCACGAGACATGCTCCTCCCTCCTGGAATAAAAGATGACTACGCTCAGTTATGAGCATGAGCAAGACTATGCAAACTCTGTTCCGACCACTCCCATTGTCCCACGCCGCCGCCACATCCCTGATGTCCAGACAGTGGACGGACCTCCGGCGGGCGTCAGAGACACAGCAACCATCCGCGCACCATCCACTTTTGTCCATAGAACGGGTCGTAGTAAATGAGTCAAGACCGCATTCGCGTCGGCATCGTCGGCGTCCATCCTGACCGGGGCTGGGCAACGACAGCCCACATACCCGCGCTGCAACAGCTGCCAGACCTTGAGCTCAGAGCGGTGAGCCATCACGATCCCGAGCTCGCGGCCGCTGCCGCGCGCAAGCACGACGTGCCTTATGCGCTGAACACCGCGGACTTGATCAGTCATCCCGAGGTCGACTTGGTTGTCGTCGCCGTCAAGGTCACACGACACGAAGAACTTGTCACCAGTGCTATCGAGGCAGGCAAGGCCGTCTTCTGCGAATGGCCGCTGGGCATCGATATCGACCAGGCGATCAGGATGCGCGACCTCGCCCACGCCAAGGGAGTGACAACGGCGATCGGACTGCAGGCCCGAGCGACACCCGCCTTCGCGTACATGCGTAATCTCGTTCGGGACGGGTATGTCGGTGAGGTGCTGTCCAGCACCATGATCGGCGCCGGCGTGATCCTTGGTGAATCGATGAGCCAGCTCCAGGAGTACACACTCACGCCGGAGAACGGCGTCGGGCTCCAGCATGTGATGTTCGCCCACTCCATCGACGCCCTGCTCCATGTGCTCGGAAGTCGCTTTGCCGATGTGAACGGATTCTTTGCCACGCGACGCGCAACAGTCAGGATCGATGAGACGGGCGAGGTTCTCCCCATGTCCGTCCCCGATCAGCTCGTGGTCAACGGGACGTTGGAAAGCGGGCCCGTCATCGCCGCCCACTTCCGCGGTGGTTTCTCGCGAGGAACGAACTTCCACTTCGAGATCAACGGCACCAAAGGCGACCTCGTCCTTACCAGCCCCGTGGGCTACACCGGGATAGACGGCTTCACCCTGAGAGGAGCGACCGGCGCTGAAACCGGGCATGAACTGACCGTCCCAGCGACGTATGGCGCTGACCGCTTCGTCAACCATCCAGCACAGGGCATCGCCAGCGCCTACGCGCGGCTCGCCTCGGATCTCAACTCCGGCACGCACCTCAGCCCCACCTTCGACGACGCGGTCGAGTTGCACCAACTAATCGACGTCATCGAGCGCAGCGGTGGCCTTGAACGCCAGGGTCGCGACTGACGTCTCGACCGGAGCGGAGGCCCGGAATGATCACCCGCCTGATCCACGTCCTCGGCCCCGGCCACGGGCCGATGGTCCACCGATTCCTGGCCGCGGTGCTCACGTCCGCGATCCTGCAAGGCATCACCTTTGCCCTGCTCGTGCCCACCTTGCGCGCGGTGGTCGAGCACCGCATCGCGGACGCCATCGGCTGGTGTCTGGCCCTCGCCGGCATCGCGCTGCTGGCTGGCATCGCATACTACGTGCAGGCGCTGGCCGGATTCTCGACCGCGACCACCAGCACCGGTGCCCTGTACCGACGCATTGGCGATCAGCTCGCCGCCCTCGGGGTCGGCTGGTTCACCGCCGCCCGGCTCGGACGCCTGACCCAGCTGACTACCGCCGGCGTCGGTCAGATTACCGTCGCGTTCGCGCACCTGCTCGACCCGCTGGTCACCGGTATTGTCACGCCGCTGACCGTGACGGTCGCGATGCTGTTCTTCGACTGGCGCTTTGCCCTCGCCTTGGCCGTCACGATCCCGATCCTGGCGCTGGTCTATCGTGCCAGCACCCGGGCGATCGCCGTCGCCGACGCCACGGTCGATGAGGCCATCGGCGCCGCCAACGACGCCATCGTGGAGTTCGCCCGCTGTCAGGCAGTGCTCCGACCCTTCTATGTCTGTCAAGTGGGGGTGGTCGTTGGGGTGGTTGAGTTGAGGGTGCGGTAGATCCGTCTGGCGAGGTAGCGTTTGATGCAGCGGCGGATTTCTCGGGTGGTGCGGCCCTCGGTGGTGCGTTTGTGGACGTAGGCGCGGGTCTGTCGGTCGTGGGTCATTCGTACCAGCGCGGCGGTGTGCAGTGCGTGGTTCAGGCGTCGGTCGCCGCCACGGTTGAGCCGGTGGCGGATCGTGTTGCCTGAGGATGCAGGGATCGGGTTCACTCCCGCGAGAGAGGCGTAGGCGGCCTCGGAGCGGATCCTGCCGTGATGTGACCAGGCCGTTAGGCAGATCGCTGCGGTGATGGGGCCGATACCGGTTTCTTCTAACAGCGGGGCGGCCTCGCTGATTTCGACCAGTGCTCTGACGCGAGCGTGATTTGTCGTGAGGTCGGTGTTGAGGGTGATGATCCGTTCCGCGAGACGCCTGGCTTCGCTGCGAGCGGTCGCTGTGGCGAGGGGCTCCTCGCGGGTGCGCCAGCGTGAGACGTTCTTGATCTGGCTGGCGCTTAGCGACGTGCGGGCGTCGATGCCGAGTTCGTGGATGCGCAGCAGGGCGGTCAGCGCGTTGATCGCGCGGGTGCGTTCAGCGGACATCGACTCTCGTGCTGAGACCAGTACTTGTAACGAAGCGCGTACTCCCTGGTGTAGTCGGGGCCTGCGCAGTTGGTACTCCTTGAGGCCGAGAACGGCCGCAGCGATCCGGTGCGCGTCCAGGGTGTCGCTTTTGCCGACGCCATGGCGGTTACCGGTATCCATCCGCGCTGCTTCGGCCAGTGAGTGCCCGCGAGCAGCCAGGGTGGCGGCGAGGATGGCGCCGTAGGTTGCGGCGCCTTCGATCACCCAGAGCGTGGCGTTGTCCTTGCCGGTGCGCTGGGCCGCCCAGGCGATCGCGCGGTTGATGCCCGCGCTGTTCGTCGGGAACTCGCCGGTGTCGAGAACCTCTCCGGTGGCCGCACGCAGGAGGGCGTAGACATGGTTACGAGCGTGCGTATCGACGCCGATGACAAACGGATGCGTGTGGAGCCTGTCAAGTTGTCTGTGTAAGTGGCGGTCGGCTTGGTGTTTATAGGTAGGGGTTGATTCGGTCTGGGTAGGCGATGGCGAGTTGGGCGAGGGCTTGTTTCCAGTTGGTCGTGACGCGGCCTTCGATCAGTGTCGGGTTCGAGCCTCGCTGGTTGGCTGGTTTGCCACGGTCTTTGGCGCGTTCACGGGCGCGTTTGTCTTCGATGTTGCAGATCGCTAGCCATAGCAGCTTCACCACGGCGACATCGTTCGGGAAATGTCCGCGGTTTTTGATGATCGTTCGACCCCGAAGCATTCATCCGTGATCGTGGCACCCTCTACCTCCTCGCCACCGGTGCGGGGGCCGGCGCATCCGCTGCGTTGGTGGCGGCGTTCGTGGAAGACCTCGTCGAAACCGCGAGACGTGTCGCCGCACGCTCACCCGGAGCCAGGCTCGACCCACCCCTGTTGTTGGCGCTCGATGAAATCGGGAACCTCGCACCTTTGCCGTCACTGCCGACGCTGATGGCTGAGGGTGGGGGTACGGGGATCACGACGATGCCGGTGTTGCAGTCGCTCGCGCAGGCTCGGGATAAGTGGAGCGAGAATCAGGCCGGCGCGATCTGGGATGCCTCGATCGTGAAGATCATCCTCGGCGGCGCCTCCAACTCGAAAGACCTCCAAGACCTCTCCACCCTTATCGGGGAACGTGACGAGTTCACCGATTCGGTGACTCTCGGAGACCACGGCACCCGCTCGAACCAGCGCTCGATCCGGCGGGTGCCGATCCTCCCACCCGACCGGATCAGAACCCTTCCGTTCGGCACCGGCGTCACCCTGCTGCGTGCCGCGCCACCGATCGTCACCGACCTGCGCGCCTGGCCGAACCGGACGGATGCCGGGCAGTTGAAGACCGACCGGACCGAACTCGAAACCCTCTTGCAAGGCCCTGCCGAGGCCTGATCGCCGCCATGTTGCGGCCGCGCACCTGATCTTCACGGTCGGCCCCGAGAGGTGGGGTCGCGTGAGTGAGGAGGCAGGCTGATGGCTATTCAGACTCAGGATTCGTTTTCGGGGTTCGTGGCCTCGGAGCCGCAGTTCAGCAGGACCGAGCACGGGGATGCGCGGTTGTTCATGAAGGTCGGCAAGGAGCACTACCGGCCGGAAGAGGACGGGTCGTTCACCCAGTTGGAGACCACGTTCCACAACCTGGTCTCGTTCAAGGCCGCCGCCGAACAGGGCTATCAGCGGCTGGCGAAGGGCGACAAGATCGTCGCCGAGGGCTACGTCCGCGAATACGAGTACGAGCGGGAAGGCCAGAAGGTCGAGGGTGAGGAGTTCGTCGCTCGCAGGCTCGGGCACGACATGGCCCGCACCCGCTACGACGTGAACCGGTCACCTCGACGCGACGCCGTCGAACAGGAAGCCCCGAGCCGTGCTGCTACCGCGTTCGACGCTCCGCAACGAACTCAGGCGGCCCCGTCGGCGAGCGGGATCGGCCTGTGATGAGCACCCGCGATCAAACCCCATCCGACGACATCCCTGCTGAGGATGCTCAGGTGGGTGAGGTGCCCCCGGATGATGAGCCCACCCATGAGGAGGAGTCTCGCCCCCGACAGGAACACGCTTCGGGGCCGCCGCATCCGGTGAACTGGAACCTGCTGCTCTCGCATGATCTGGAAGTCGAGTGGCTGGAACTGAACCGGTGGGTGAACTGGCTCCGCCACACCTACGGGCTCCCGGCCTCGGTGATCCCACCGTTCTGGCACCATCACCCCGAGCTGTTGTGGGAACTGTCGGCGCTGCACCTGCACTGGCTGTGCGCCTACGACCCCGAGCAAGACGGCTCCGCACCCCTGGGATGGCACCGCGATTTCGCTGACGCCCGCCAGCGCCTGAGGGATTGGGTCGCCGCCTCCGGCACACGGCTGGATCGTGACCGGCCGACCCGGCAGACGATCTGGCCCGGCGAGAAACCCGCCCCACCGGTCGAGGACGTAGCGATTTCGCACCGGGAGAAGGAGTTCGTCGCTTTCGTGCTCGCCGAGGTCGCCACACGGGAAGCATCCGAGGACGAGTTCTACGCGAGCATCGACGAAGAGACAGGAGAAGTCCGATGAGCCGCACCAAGCCAGATGATCGCCTCCCGGCCCGGATGCGTGACCACGACCTGGAGGCCGAGCTGCGCGAGTCGCCCGACCTGCACAAGCTCGCCCAAGTGTTCATCGGCCTGGCCATGAACCGAGCACGAGAAGACCACACACCTGCCGCCTGTCAGGGGCGCGAGGTAGAACCAGAACCGCAAGACGCCGACGACTGAACCCCAGGGCTCAGTCGTGGTGCGCAGTCATGTTTGGCCTTCGTGGCTTACCCGGCACCCTGTGTCGGGTCGTGTTTCCGTTTATGAGTCGCACCGCACCCGCAGGCACCCGCCTGCTCGTGCTGGCCCCGCATCTATCGGGGATAGGAAACACGACCCATGACCATCACTGCACCCACACGCCCCCAAGACCCAGCGGCAACGGCCAGCCCGGACGCTCTCACCGGACAGTCGCCGACCGACACCGACTGGGAACGGATCGGTGAGACCACCACTCTCGCCGTGTCCTACCTGCGCGTCTCGACCAAGGAACAGGCCGAACGCGGCGGACGCGACGAAGGCTTCTCCATCCCCGCCCAGCGCGAAGCGAACCTCCGCAAAGCAAGAGACCTGCGCGCCGTCGTCGTCGAAGAGTTCGTCGACGCTGGGGCGTCGGCGAAGTCCGCGGACCGGCCCGAGCTGATGCGGATGATCGAGTACGTCAAGAAGAACCATGTGGCCTACTGCATCGTCCACAAGATCGACCGCCTCGCCCGCAACCGTGCCGACGACGTCGCGATCCACCTCGCGCTCAAAGACGCCGGCGTGATCCTGGTGTCGGCGACAGAGAACATCGACGAGACGCCGTCGGGGATGCTGGTGCACGGCATCATGTCCACGATCGCCGAGTTCTACAGCCGCAACCTCGCCAACGAGGTCTCCAAGGGCATGACGGAGAAGGCGATCACCGGCGGCACCAACGGCAAAGCCCCCATCGGCTACCTCAACGTCACCAAACGCGACGAACTCGGCCGCGAGATCCGCACCGTCGAGATCGACCCCGCCCGCGCACCGCTGGTGCGGTGGGCGTTCGAGGCCTACGCCACCGGGAACTACTCGACCATCACCCTCCACGATGCCCTCATCGACCGGGGCCTGATGAGCGTCCCGACGCCGAAACGCCCCTCGAAGCCGCCCGTGCTGTCCTCGATCCAGAAGATGCTGTCCAACCCGTACTACAAGGGCACCGTCTCATTCCGGGGCGCCAGCTACGACGGCATGCACGAACCCCTAGTACCCACCGAGGTCTGGTACCGCGTGCAAGCCGTGCTCACCGCGAAGCAGACCTCCGGGGAGAAGACCCAAGCCCACGACCACTACCTCAAAGGCACCCTCTACTGCGGACAGTGCGACTCCCGGCTCATCCTCACCCACGCCAAGAGTCGCCGCGGGATCATCTACCCCTACTTCATCTGCTCGGGCCGGCACGCCAAACGCACCACCTGCGAACGCAAGTCCATCTTCGTACCCGACATCGAAGCCGCCGTGGAGGACTACTACCGGCAAATCGAGATCCCCGAGCACATTGTCACCGCGCTGCGCACCTTCATCACCGAGGAGTTCGACCGGCTCCACGCGACCGCGAAACAGGAACGCCAGGCGCACACGATGGAACGCAACACGCTCCGGAACGAGCGAGGGAAGCTGCTACAAGCCCACTACGCCGGAGCGATCCCCATCGACCTCCTCAAGACCGAGCAAGACCGCATCGCTCGTCGGCTCGCCTGGCTCGACGCGCAGATCGAAGCATCCTCCAACGAGTACGAGCAAGCCAAAGCCCACCTCGATGACTGCCTCGCGTTGGCGGGCGACTGCCACAAGCTCTACATGAGCCTGGACGAGTCACTGCGCCGGATCGCCAACCAGGCCTTCTTCGAGAAACTGTGGGTCAAGCCCGATGCCGACACCATCGACGGCGAACCAGGCCAGCCCTTCAACGTGCTGTTCAACCCCGACATCCATACTCTCGCCCTCGACCGAACCCGGCCGAGGAGCGAAAGGAGGACTCAAACCGGGAACGTCGCCGGTTTGAACAACGAACTACTGGTGGAGCTAAGGGGATTCGAACCCCTGACCTTCTCATTGCGAACGAGACGCGCTACCAACTGCGCCATAGCCCCTTGCGACGTACAAAGATACCACCGGCGCCAAAGGAGTGAACAGCAGGGAGCGATGTCGCCTGCACCACTGCCCATACCGCTCACGTCACGACAGAAACTGCCTAGCGGACGCCCAAATCGAATGTTCCGCGGGGTCGTGAGTAACGATAATCGGTCCAGAGCGTTACCCACTCCCCCGCAGATTCGGGCCGGACAGGAATCGGGCCGGAAACCCCAGCGACCGGGACAGCCGCGTCAAACTGGCGTAAGCCACCAACTGGGAAGGGCTTTACGACTGAGGCAACCCTCGCGGAAGATACCCGTATGAGTGAGTTCGATCCGCAGCACATGATCGACCACCTCGTCTACGGGACCGTGGATCTTCAGCGGGCGGTCACTACGATCGCCGAGCAGATCGGCGTCACCCCTGACGATGGCGGTCGGCACATCGGCCTGGGAACTCGCAATTACCTCCTTGGGCTCTCCGACACCAGTTACCTTGAAATCATCGCGCTCGATCCCGACAACCCGCCCGCAGAAGGCCACCAGGATCCATTCGGCCTCGCCCACCTCACCGAAAACAGGCTCATCACCTGGGCGGTCCATCCCCGAGACATCGACCATGCCCTCATCGCGAGCCGGCGGCACGGCGTCGACCACGGCAAACTCCACCCGATGTCGCGCGTCGATTCAGCCGGTAACGATCTGCACTGGACGCTCGCGATCGGCTCCCCGCTGCCATTCCACGGGCTCGCGCCGTTCCTGATCGACTGGGCCGAAACGCCGCACCCGGCCGCTTCCGGTATCCCCCGGGCCACCCTCGATGGCATCCAGGTCATCTCGCCCGAGCCCGCCAAGATTTCCGCGCTACTGCGCGACATGAAGTTGCCGATCGACGCCGAAGAAGGCGACGAACCAGCACTGCACGCCACAATCACCGGCCCGAAAGGAACCATCACCCTATGAGCACAATCCTCGCCGAGACCCCCAAGCCCGGCGTACGCCTCCTGCGTCTCAACCGCCCTGACCGACTCAACACGATGACGCATGAGTTGCTCACCGAACTGCACGCCGCGCTCGATGACGCGAACGCCGATCAGGACGTCCGCGTCGTCATCCTCACCGGCGAGGGCCGCGCTTTCTGCGCCGGCCTCGACCTATTGGGGTACGGCGATCCGTACAAGGAGGACTGGGGTCCCGCTCGCGGCGGTCTGGCCACCCAGCGAGAGATCGCGTCCTGCGCTGAAAAGATCCGCGACCTGTCCAAGCCGGTCATCGCCGCCGTTAACGGTGCCGCTGCCGGCGGTGGCCTTGCACTAGTGCTCGCCAGCGACATCCGCGTCGCGGTACCGGAGGCCGTCTTCCGGGTGGCCTTCATCAAGGCCGGCTTCTCCGCCTGCGATATCGGTACTTCGTGGCTGCTGCCGCGCATCGTCGGCGCCGGTCACGCGCACGACCTGATGCTCACCGGCCGCCGCTTCAGCGCAGACGAGGCCTACCGGATGGGAATGCTCGCCGAGGTCGTCGAGCCCGAGGACCTGATGGCCGCGGTCTACGCGAAGGCCGACGAGATCATGAGCAACCCGCCGTTCTCCGTCGAACTGACCAAGCAGGGCATGTGGGTCTCCTTGGAGATTCCGTCGTTCCACGCGGCGGTCGAGTTCGAGAATCGTCAGCAGATCCTCTCCTCGATGACTGAGGACCGCAACGAGGCCGCAGCCGCGTTCCTGGAGAAGCGCGATCCGGTGTACAAGAACCGTTAGCGCACCCGACATGGTGGCGAGTTTGGCCGTATATTCGCGGCCAAACTCGCCACCGTCATTTCGCGGCAGAATGTCCCTGTCACGCGACGCACTCGATCCGACGCACGCCCGATGCACGCAGCCAGATGCACGCAAGGAGACACGATGAGCAACGTCGAGACCAGTCCGGTCGAATTGAACTGCGGGCCAGGCGGCGGATCTGCGCAGTGGCAGATTCTCGCCGGACGGGAGGTACCACTCGGCGGTCCCCGAGCGATGGCGGTGCGTCGCACCCTTCCGCATCGAGAGCGCTCGTTCATCGGCGCGTGGTGCTTTGTCGATCACTATGGTCCCGACGACGTCGCCGCCACCGGCGGTATGGACGTCGCACCGCACCCCCACATTGGCCTGCAGACGGTCTCTTGGTTATTTGAGGGCGAGATCGAGCACCGCGACAGCGGCGGCGTACACGGGTTGGTTCGGCCCGGCGAGGTCAACCTGATGACCGGCGGAGCCGGTATCTGCCACTCGGAAGTGTCTACGCCCGAGACGAGGGTGCTGCACGGCGCCCAACTTTGGGTCGCGCTTCCCTTCCAAAGTCGCGATGCACCGCGCAACTTCGCGCACTTCGCACCCGAGCCCATCGCGCTGACGACCAGCAGCGGCGCCGCGCGGGCCCTCGTTTTCCTGGGTGATCTGGCCGGTACCTCCTCGCCGGTATCGACCTATACACCCCTGCTAGGCGCTCAGCTTGACCTCGAACCGGGCACCAGTCTGACGCTGGATATCCGCACCGACTTCGAACATGCAGTCCTGCTCGACACCGGATCGCTCACGCTCGACGACATCGATTTGGCACCGGCGGATCTCGCGTGCCACGACGCCGGCCAGGACCGAATCATGCTGACTGCCGGCGTCGACGGCGCTCGCCTGCTGCTGCTCGGCGGTACGCCGTTCGAAGAGGAAATCGTGATGTGGTGGAACTTCGTCGCCCGCTCGCACGAGGAGATCGCGCAGGCACGCCAGGAGTGGGAGCAGCACAGCGACCGGTTCGGCGCGGTTGAGGGGTACGTCGCTCGCGAGGACGAACTCGACCGCCTCCCCGCGCCCGCGCTGCCCGGCGGACGCCTGCGCCCCCGTGGTCGCCTCGGCCGCACCTGATGCGGACTTAGGAGGCAATCGACGCTTCCGCTAGGTGCCGCCGATCGCACGTAACCTGCGCTGCCCGATGCCGCGATCGAGGCTCAGGCGTTCCCGCGGGAACGCCTGCAGCGCCGAGCGTGGAGGGTGTCGACTAAGAATTCACCCGCGACCCAAGCGGACATTCAGTATCGAGCGTTGCGATTGGTCCGCTCGCTCAGCGGACGGTGCTCGAGAACGTCGTAATAGTCGCCTTCGGTGAGTTTCTCCCCGCACCATTTCGGGTACACGTTCTGGTCATATTGGTGGAAGTCGGTGCACTCTCGCACAGGTTGCATCGTCACGGGAAGATCCCAGTCACGGTCGGCGTCGATCCTCGTGGGGTCGGCGCGATCCCACGTTCCGCGCACTGTCATCGGTTCTTCGATCAGCCTCGTGTCGTCGATTAGTCGATCCACCAACTGTGTTTCTGGTAGGGATCGAGGGATCCGGTCACTGCTGTACTGATCGCGATGCTGCGCCGTGATCTGGTGCCCGCCAACGCGGGTGAACGTGTAGCCGCGGGACTGCTTGTTCTTGGTGATAGTGATACTGGCGGCGTGCACCAGCACGTGGTGGTGCTGGCACAACAGAATCATCGCCTCGATGTCCGTGACCCCGCCGAGACTCCATGGCTGCAGGTGATGGGCGTGTAGCCGTACGGCCCGCACACATCCCGGGAATCGGCAGGTTTCATCCCGAGCCATCATCGCGCGCCGCTGCGCCTTAGAGGCGAACCGCCGCTCGCGGCCCAGGTGCAGCACCTCGCCGGTCTGGTCATCGGAGACGAGAACTTGCACGAGGCCCGTGCAGGCAATACGCGCCGCCGTCGTGGCCGACACGGCACCGGTCTGCTCGATCCACGCCGACGGCCGCGTCTCCGGGGAGTACGGCGAGGAATCACGCGTGCTCAGGTGCGAGGCGGGCGTAGGCGTTCCCGCGGGAACGCCCGCGCCCTGTTGAGCGCCCAGGTCCTGATGAGCGCACGGAGGCAGTTGCGCGCATGCGACCTCCGCGCCGACCTGCGCTTCACCCTCTGGCTCGGCGTGTCTCTGGAGGGTCCCCGCAGTTACCGCAGCTGCGGTGGCGGCGTACTCGCTGGCCGAAACATGTACGACGACAAGGTCGCGGTCTTCCCCGGAGGTGTCGGCAGGACCGGCCGCTAGGTAGCCGCGGGCAACGTCCAACAGGGCATCAACCCTCGCGTAGGTCGGCGCGGCCTCCTGCTGGTCGCCTCGAACGTCACTAGTCGGTGCCGCCGCACCCTCCCCGCCATCGCCCGCGCTCGCCGCGCCGGTGTCGCCCGCATCTGCAGCACCTAGAGTTTCGCTGGCCGTTTCGCTGCTGGCACCGAGACCGTCATCCTCGAGGGCGAGGCGTGTTTGGGCGCGAGCGCGTTGCTGCTCGGTGCGGTAACGCGTGGTCGCGGAATCGAGTGCTGCGATCAGGACAGCGGCTTCCTCGGCCGGATACACCGCGTTCAGAATCACCGACCCATCCGGCTGGTGACGGAACGACAGCGCACGCGCCTTCTCCAGCACTAAGCGGTTAGTCCGCCCGGCGCGGTATCCACGGACCGCTCGTTCGAGCTGGGCAGCCGTCCAGTTCCGCGCGCACTCCACTAATTTGCCTTCGTCGATCACCCCAACGAGGCGGGTGCATTCTCGCACCTTCGAAAACGACAACGCGCCACGGCCGAACTCGTCCGCGAGGAGCGGCATCTTACGCAGCGCGCGGGCAATCCGGACGTGTTCACGCGCGGTACCGCTACTCATTGAGCACGCGTACGCCAACCATTGGGCCGTGGACATGTCCGACCGCAGTCCGTCCGGTCCGCGGCGCGCATCAAATACACCGACCATCTCTACCCACGCCGCCGTGACGGCCGCGACGCGCGCGGCACCCGCGGAAATCTGCGCCCCGAGTTCCACAGCCGAGTCGTAATCAAGGGCAGGTAATGCCGTCGGCTCATCCTCAGCAGCATCCGACACCGTATCCTCGCAGGTCACCATCGGATTCTCGAGGATCGTGATTGTCATACTGCCCCACCCCTGGCGTCTAGATCACTGTGATACTTGCGATCCACGCTAACAACATGCACTGACAACTTTCCGATCCGAGCGACCGAATCCACGCGAAGACAAACGATCGGCAGTAACGTCGAGAGATGACCGCCGACGTGATTATCGTGACCGGACCGCCTGGCGCCGGGAAGTCGACAACAGCCCGCGCGCTCGCGGCGAAGTATCCGCGCTCAGTCCACCTGCATACCGACGACTTCTGGCGCTACATCGCCGCTGGGGCCATCGCGCCGTACCTACCCGAATCAGACGCGCAGAATCAGGTCGTCATGCGGGTTATCTCCCGCGCCGCCTATACGTATGCCGCGGGTGGGTTTGTCACCGTGGTCGACGGAGTCGTGGGCCCCTGGATGCTCGGCACCTTTCTTGATGCGAGTGATAACAGCGATCTACCACCGTTGCACTACGTGGTACTGCGACCCGGTCGCGAGGAGACAGTGCGCCGGGCAATCGCTCGTTCCGAGCCAGAGGCGCTCATCGACCCCGGCCCCGTCGACTCGATGTGGCAACAGTTCGCCGACCTGGGCGCATTGGAGTCGCACGTCATCGACACGACGAGCCATGGCCCGGCCGACACTCTGCAAGCGGTCACCGACGCGGTCAAGAGCGGGCGCTACCGACTGAGTTCCGCACCGCAGCGCGCTGAGGGGTGACCACCGACGAACGGCATCGCACAGACAACTCGCTCCGGCCGTTATGAGACGGCCGGAGCGAGGAAGGGTGCGCGGCTACTTCGAGGCCATGTACTGCTCGACCGCGAGGACACCGATGTCTGGGTTATCGGTGAACAAACCGTCGATTCCGGTCTCCAGGTATGCCTTCATTTCCTCTAGGATCTTGCCGTAATCGGCTGGATTCGAGCCATTGCGGTAGTCCACCGGCAGGAAGGTGTTCTCTGCACGGAAGGTGTACGGGTGTACGACGAGGCCGGCCTCGTGCGCATCCGCAACCAACGATGTCGGCTCACCCAGCGCGCCGTCGGCCTCACGCGGAATCACCTGGTCTTTCACCGGTCCGATGCCGGTCACAAACTCAGAGATCTCCGCCAAGCCTTCCGGGCTAACTAGGTCGGCGTACGTCCGCTCATCCCCGGTCGATTCCAGGTCGTACGGCGCTCCGCTCGCGCTGGTCAGGAATGCCGACGGCGTCTTCAGGCCAAGTTCGGTACGCAGCTGCTGCAGGTTGGTCAGCTCGAACGACTGCACGATCACCGGCGCCTTCGCCTTGTTCAGTTGGTGGTCCTTCAGCGCCGCGACGACACCCGGCTCAAGCGAAAGACCGATCGACTGGAAGTACGTCGGATGCTTCGTCTCCGGGTACACGCCGATCTTCCGCCCGAGTTCTTTGCTCAATTGTTCGCGCAACTCGAGCACCTCGTCGAACGTCGGCACCTCAAACTGACCGTCATAGATAGTATTCTGCTGACGCTCCTTGGGCAGCCTTTCCTTGGCCCGCAAGGTCTTTAGTTCGGCGAGGGTGAAATCCTCGGTGAACCAGCCCGTGATCTCCTTACCGTCGATCACCTTCGTCGTCTTGCGATCGGCGAACTCAGGATGATCGGCGACGTCGGTAGTGCCACCGATTTCGTTCTCGTGCCGGGCGACCAGTACGCCGTCCTTGGTGGATACGAGGTCGGGCTCGATGAAGTCGGCGCCCAGCTTTGCGGCTAGTTCGTACGACGCGAGCGTGTGTTCGGGGCGGTACCCCGACGCACCGCGATGCCCGACAACCACTGGTGCCACGCTGGTCCCCTTATCTGGCTTCCCCTTCGACGGTGCAGCGTCGGCAGGTGACACCAGCAGCGTCGCGACCAAAGCGGCTATCACCACGAAGATCAGCCCGGTGATGGTGCGTCCGGAATTCTTAACGATTGAGTTCTCCATAGAACCAGCGCAGTGGGTCTGGCTAAACACCAGCCCACGATCAGTGGTCACCTAGGGGACGGGCACGGTAAATCTCGCTGGCGCTTCACGCCGACTTTTCATTGAGATACCGCAGTGCCGCTCCGGCAGCATGAAACCCGCACATTCCGTGTACGCCGCCCCCCGGCGGCGTTGCCGAGGAACACAGGTAAACACCTGGAACCCCTGCGCTGTAGGGATTCGCGGCGAGCCGCGGCCGCAGCACGATTTGCCGCGCGGTGTTTGCGCCAACGCCGATATCGCCGCCGATGTAGTTCGCGTTGTACGACTCGATCGCCGCCGTCGAACGCACGTGGGTGGCCACGATCTGGCCCGATACCCCGGGCGCGAATCGCTCGAGTTGCCGCACGACCAGCTCGGTCGCATCCGCCGCCCCATTGGGTACGTGCGCGTAGGTCCACAACGGATTGACGCCGTCGGCCGATCGCGACGGATCTGCCAGGAACTGCTGGCCGACGAGGACGAACGGGTCGTCCGGCATCTGCCCGGTGCCGGTCTTTTTCTCCGCTGCGGCGATCTCGGCGAGCGTGCCGCCCAGATGCACGGTCCCGGCGCGGCGACATTCCTCGTTTGTCCACGGCACTTCCCCGCGCAGGGCAAACTCGACCTTGTGCACGGCCGGGCCATAAGTGAACCGCTGGTAGGCCCGCCGCACCCGCCGGGGCATCCGCTCCCCGAGGATCGACGCAGCGGCGCGCGGCGACGTGGCCAGCAGCACGACATCCGCATCCCCGAGTTCACCCACATTCGTGACCTCTCGGCCTGTCTCGATCGTCCCGCCGTACGACGCCAGCGCGGCGGCGAGTGCATCGGTGATCGCGCGCGACCCGCCCTCGGCGGCAGGCCAGCCGCCGACGTGCCCGGCAGCGCCGAGCATGATCCCGACCGCGCTGGACAACGGGCGGTCCAACCGGCCGAGCTGATGAGCGGCGATCCCAGCAAACAATCCCTTCGCCTGCTGTGTAGTGAATCTGCGAGCCAGCACCGGCACTGGCCACACGGCCCGCAACCCGAACCTCGCGAGCGTGATGGGATGGTTCGGAATCTTCAGAACTGGACCAAGTACGTCTTCGGCCAACCGGTCGAAGGTACGCGCGACCGGTCCGAAAATCTGCCGCCACGCCTTTCCGTCGACGCCGAGGCCGTCGGCGGTGCGATCGATATCGCGCCACATCACCCCTGCCGTACCGTCATCGAGCGGGTGCGCCATCTCGATCTCCGGCCAACGCCAGCGCAATCCATGCTCCTCGAGCCGCAAGGCCCGAAACGCGGGTGACAGAACCCCGGTCGGGTGGAAGGCCGAGCAGTCGTCATGCAGCACGCCCGGCAACGTCAACTCCGACGTGCGGGTCCCTCCCCCGATTCGGTCTGCAGATTCCACGACTCGGACGTCATGTCCGACGCGCGCCATCCGTACCGCCGCGGTCAGGCCGTTCGGTCCACTGCCCACCACTACCACCTTGGCCATGGTTCACCTCCGTACTCACCAACCTAGCCGCGAACGGCCGGACTCTAAACTCGAGAAAACGATTGGAGCCCGCCGATGTCCGCCCTCATCCCAGTCACGTTGCGTGACCTCAATATCGACGCGTACGACAAGTTCGCGACCAAACCGGTCATCGTCGCCGACGGTAAGACGTGGACCTACGCCGAGGTCGCCCGTGAGGCCAACAGAGTCGCGAACACGTTGATCGCGCTCGGTATCGCGCCGGGCGAACGCGTCGCGGTGATGATGTCCAACTGCGCCGAGTACGTCATCGCCGAGCAGGCCCTGATCCGCGCTGGGATCGCGCTGGTGCCGTTGAACGACATGCTCAGCGACGATGAGCGTCGTCACATATTGCAGGATTCGAACAGCCGCGCAGCGCTCGTCACCCGCTCCCAACTGGCCCCCGCTGTTGAGATGCTGCGGCAGAGCGACGAACTCGAGCGCGTGGTGCTCGTCGACGACGGCGGCGAGGTTCCCGAGGGCGTGGAACTCTGGTCGACGTTCCTGGCGGACGCCGCCGAGACCCTCCCAGACGTTGCAGTGCAACCGGAGACCATCAGCCGGATCAGTTACACCGGCGGTACGACCGGAAAGCCCAAGGGCGTCGTACACAATCAGCACACCTTCGGCACGACCGTCCTCGCGCACCTATCCGAGATGGATCTGCGCGATGACGACGTACTGCTCGCAACCTCACCGATGCCGCACGCCGTAGGTCTGCTGCAGATGGCCGCCGCCATCAAGGGCGTCAAGACCTACGTCGAACGCGGGTTCGACCTCGATGGCGTCCTCGATCGAATCGAGAACGACGGCGCCAGCTACCTCTTCCTGGTGCCCACGATGATCTATCGACTGCTGGACAAGGTCGTCGCCGAGCCCGCCCGTAACCTGGCCGCGTTGCGCACCATCGTGTACGGCGCCGCACCTATCACCACCGACCGCCTCGCCCAGGGCTTGGACCTGCTCGGCCCGGTGTTCATGCAGCTCTACGGGCAGACCGAATGCCCGAACTGGATCACCCGCCTCACCCGGGTTGATCACACCACCGACCCGGCGAAAGCCCACCTACTGAAGAGCTGTGGTCGCGCGACCCCGATGGTGCGGGTGCGGATCGTCGACGGCGACAACAATCCGGTGCCGAACGGCACGACCGGTGAGGTCGCACTGCAGTCGCCGTACCAGATGGTCGGCTATCACGATCGCCCCGACGCGACCGAGAAAACGCTGCGCGGCGGATGGCTGCACACTGGCGATATGGGCTATCTGGACGATGACGGCTACGTGTACCTCGTCGACCGCAAAAACGACATGATCATCAGTGGCGGGATGAACGTGTACTCGACCGCCGTGGAGAATGCGATATCAGCCCAGGACGGAATCGCCCAGGTCGCGGTCGTTGGTATCGAACACCCCGACTGGGGCGAAGCGGTCGTGGCGTACGTCGTCCCCGCCGACGGAGCGCACATCGATCCGCAGGGCATCATCGACGGCACGCGATCGACCCTGGCGCGTTACGAGGTCCCCAAATCGGTCGTGGAAATCGAGGCGCTGCCAGTGACCAGCGTCGGCAAGATCGACAAGAAGAAGCTTCGCGCGGCCTGGCCCGGCTGGCAATAACAAACAGGCAGTTCCAGAGAAGGAGATCGACCGATGGACGTCCTGAGCAGCCGAGTCTTGCTGCGCCCCACCGACCTCGAGCGCAGTCAACGCTTCTACCGCGACACCCTCGGTTTGGCGGTGATGCGCGAGTTCGGACCGCCCGATCGACCGGGAATGGTGTTCTACCTCGGGAACGGACAGCTTGAGGTCGCCGGCCGCGGGACGGATCCGGCCCACACGACATCACTGTGGATCCAAGTCCGGGATGTAGCCGCCGAGATCGACCGGATTCAGGGACTCGGGTGGCCGATCGTGCGCGAGCCGAAACGTGAATTCTGGGGGCTGATCGAGGCCTGGATAGCTGACCCGGACGGCGTTCCGATCGTGCTGGTACAGATTCCTGAGGACCACCCGCTACGTCGCGATCAGCGCGACCTATAACCAGCACGAGCGCCACCAGACGCACATACGACTGCGGCGGGCCGCGCCTCAAGGGCCCGACCCGCCGCAGCGGAGAACTCAGCAACTTACATGGCGGGGCGAATACGGCCGTCCTCGTCGTCGTAGTCAAGATCAGCGGACGACGCGCGCTCGTAGTCGTCATCCCAGTCGTAGTAGTCCCGCGAATCCTGGTATTCCGAATAGTGCCGACGCCCGGACAGATCGACCGCGTCGGATACCGGCGAACCACCGAGGTCGAACAACTCGGGGTCCTCGTCGTCCAGCTGTACCGGTTCGAGTTCGCTGACCGGCCCGGCGGCGACAAACGCGTTCGCGGCGAGGCTGGACTGCGAAGCAGTGCTATCGCGGTGCAGCACGTCGGGACGCGCGCGGTTGGCGCGGATCTCGCGGGTGAGCCGACGCTCCTCCTCGCGACGCGTTTCGTTACGCAGATGCACCAAGTAGGCGACGGTCGCGACACCGGACGCCGCCGCGATCACCCAGGTCCACGACCCGGCAAACAGTGCGAGCGCGAGCGTAAGGACGACGACCCCAACGAGAATGAGCAAGGTCTGCCGACGGCGCTGCATGATCTGCTGGCGCGCCGAATCGGTACGTCGCGGCTGCCGAGGCCGTTCACGTTCGGGTTCTTCGTACATAGGCTCGGAATCGATCAGACGTCCATGCACGGCGGTATCCACGGTGTCATCGAAATCGTGCGAGGGGGAAGACTCGCGTGCGCTCATCGGAAGGCTCCTTTGCTGCCGGCCGGTTGCCTTGGTCTTTCGGTGTAATACGCGCGCCGACGACGTGTCGTTGTCGCGAATCACGGATTCAACTACGGTGTCGCGTCGAGTGAGCACCATGGGAACAAGGACGACGAACCAGGCGAGCACCACCGCCGCCAAGAACACCCCTGATCCCACAAGTAACCTCCTGTCACACCCGTCACGCACTGACTAGTTAACGCGACATCCGTCAGCGGACGGGCCAGGCGCGCCGCACAGTCAGCGGATTCATCCCTTCGAACGACGACGACTAACCGTCGGCCAACAATGCGTTCAACGGCGTCAGGTCATCATCGGTGGTCAACGAGTAGCCGAGGTGATCCCGCCACTTCCCATTTATATCTAGGTAGTCACGATAGTGGGCCTCGAGGCGCATACCGAGTTTCTCCGCGATGCGGATCGACGCTGTATTTTCCGGCGCGATCGCCGCATGGACCCGGTGCAGGCCGACGTCAAAGGAGTACCGCACGGCGAGCGCCACGGCGACCGCGGCGATGCCGCGCCCCGCGACCGCCTCATCGACCCAATAGCCAAGGTCCGCGGTACGCGCAGGCCCCCACTGGATGGGGCCAACATTCACCTGGCCCACGAGCGCGCCACGGTGTTCGATCACGAAGGGCAACAGTCGCGACTCCGCCGCTGCGATTCGCGTATCGCGCCGTAACCGGTAGAAAGCCATGTACGAGTGTCGATCGGTCCAGCTCAACTCGCTGGTCGGATCCCAGGGCTTGAGCCAGTCTCGGTTGCGCAGCCGCACCGATCGCCACGCGCCCGTATCGGAGTAACGCAGCGGACGCAACGTACACCGCTCGTGCTCGATCCGCACCGGCCACAACTTGCCCCGACCGCCGGGGCCCATCTCAGCTGCCCAACACGAGCGGCATCACGGACACCGCATCACCCTCGTCCAGATGGACCTGGTCCTCAGCCAGCACGATCAGGCAGTTGGCCTGCGCCATGGAGAACAACAGGTGAGCCCCCGCGCCGCCGATCGGCGATACGACATACCCCCCGTCGGGGTGGCGCATCAACAGCCCGCGCCTGAATTGCTTGCGGCCCGCAGGACTTTCAAGGGCTTCGGTCATCCGCGCCGTGGTCAACGGGCGGAACAACTTCTTCTTGCCCAGCAGGTAGCGAATAGCAGGTCGCGCGAACAACTCGAAGGAAACCAGTGCGCTGACCGGGTCGTTCGGGAAGCACAGGACAGGAACTTCACGTTCGCCGATCACCCCAAAGCCCTGCGGCATTCCCGGCTGCATCGCGACGCGGGTGTACTCCACCGCACCTAGTTCCGACAGGCATTCGGAGACGACGTCGAACGAACTGGAAGCGAATCCACCCGACAGCACCAGCATGTCGGTGCGCAGCAGTTGTGACTCCAACGCGCTCATCAACTCGGCCTTGTCCGCGCGCACCGCACTCGCGCGGTACACCGCGGCACCGGCGTCGCGCGCAGCGGCAGCCAGCGCATACGAGTTGACGTCGATCAACTCGCCCGGCGACGGCACGGTACCGACGTCTACGAGTTCGGACCCGACCGACAGCACGGTCACCCGCGGGCGAGGGCGCGCTTGGACACGGGTTCGTCCGACCGCGGCAAGCAAACCCACTTGCGCCGGCCCGATCGGCGTACCCACCGACACAGCGGTATCGCCGGGCATCACATCTTCACCGGCGCGGCGAATGTACGAACCGGCAGGCGGGGCCTTGCGGATATCAACGCGCGCCACGCCACGATCGGTCCACGCCAGCGGTACGACGGCGTCAGCGCCGGACGGCAGCATCGCACCCGGATAGATCCGTACAGCGGTGCCGGCCGACAGGCTGCGCACCTCCCGCGCGCCTGGTTCGGCTTCGGCAACCACAGCGAGCTGCACGGCATCGTCGGGTTGCGCCGCGCGAATGTCACTGACCCGTACGGCGTACCCGTCAATGGCTGAATGATCGAAGGCCGGCAGCGACGTCGTGGAGACGACTTCCTCCCCGCACAGCAGGCCCTGCGCATCCAGCAGCGCCAACTCGATGGACTCGAGCGTCGGCAGCGACGAGAGGATCACGTCGACGTGTTCTTCGACTGTGCGCACTGGCTTAGGGCCTCCAGAGTTCAGGACAGGACGTCCTCCATCATGCGTCAGAGCCTAGCGATTTATCAGGATTTAATGACGGCGCCTTGCTTGAAGTCCGCGAGAAACTCCTCAAGCCACTCGACGAAGGACGGGCCCAGATCCGGACGCTCGGCGGCCAGACGTACCACTGCCCGCAGGTAATCGCCACGATCGCCGGTGTCATACCGCCGTCCGGTGAAGACGACTCCGTGTACCGGATGCCCCTCGGCCGCGAGCAGTTTCATCGCGTCGGTGAGTTGAACTTCATCCCCACGGCCAGGTGGGGTGCGATCGAGCGCGTCGAAAATCTCCGGGGACAGCACATAGCGGCCGATGATGGCAAGGTTGGAGGGGGCATCCTGTGCCGCCGGCTTTTCGACGAGGTCGGTGATACGTACGACACCGCTGGTCGCCTCGGGGTTCGCGACGGCGATGTCGCCGGCCGGCTCAATCGCCGCGCAGCCGTACATAGAGACCTGGTCCTGGGGGACTTCCATGAGCGCGACGACGCAGCCGCCAAGTTTCTGCTGCACCTCAAGCATGGGATCCAACAGCGGATCTCGCGCATCGATCAGGTCGTCGCCAAGCATCACCGCGAAGGTTTCGCCGCCAACGTACGGCCGGGCACAAGCGACGGCATGTCCGAGCCCACGTGGCGCGCCTTGACGAATGTAGTGCACATCGGCGAGTTCAGCCGAGCGCAGCACCGCCTCCAGCCGACCCGCGTCCCCTTTGGCCTCCAGCACCGCCTCTAACTCAGGCGAGCGGTCAAAATGATCAATGATCGCTTCCTTGCCGCGGCCGACGATGACGAGCACCTCGCCCAATCCGGCATCGACGGCTTCTTCCACGATGTATTGCAAGGCGGGGGTGTCAACGATCGGCAGCAGCTCCTTGGGGATCGCTTTTGTCGCCGGCAAGAACCGAGTGCCTAACCCCGCAGCAGGGATAACGACCTTATACGCATTAGAACGGTCATTCGCGTTCTTGCGGTACGTCTTCATATGTGCACCCTCACCTCGTTACCATCTTCCGCGACCACCCTACTGATGCGGTGTTTCTCCACGCCGAATTATCGATAGAATTCTATGCGGGCGGGTGAATGACCCGACTAGACCGCACGATTCCATCTCCGGGAGCCCGATGAGCAACGCCGCGCAGATCACTCTGGCGAAGGCAGATGCCCGACGCTACTACCTGGCACGCCGAGCGGTTCGCTCCGACTACGATCGCCACCGCGCAACGGCAGCGCTCGCCGAGCGTGCACGCCGCTCACAGCGTCGAATCGTAGCGGGTTTCGTGCCACACGGCGGCGAGCCCGGCTCACTCGAGGTTCTTGATGAGTTGAGTCGGCGCACTACGGTACTGCTGCCGATCACCGGCGTTGCCGGCGAGCCGTTGCAATGGGCGGCGTACGGCGGACGGGACACGCTTGTCACCGGCCCGCATGGCATCCTGCAACCACCGGAGCCCGACGGCCACACCCTGGCAGACGTCGAGTTGGTATACGTTCCCGCGGTGGCGATCGGTCGCGACGGGACGCGCCTGGGGCACGGCGGCGGGTATTACGACCGCACGCTCACGGACGTGCCGACGGAACTGCTGTGTGGCGTCGTACATGACGATGAGGTTGCCGACACGCTGCCCACGCACGAACACGACGTTCGCGTCGGCTGGCTGTGCACACCTTCGAAGACGACCCGTCTGCTGACCTGACCCGCGAGTCACCCCTTCGGGCGCTCGGACTCCTCGGGATCCACTCGCAGAGACACGACCCATGAGCACCCGGCTCTCGGCGACTCGGCTCACCGTCTCGGCGGTGGGTTCGTGAGCACGGAGGCGGGAATGCGATGCCCCGGCGACGTGTTTATCCGACGGGGTTTAGCACTCGCGCGCATCGAGTGCTAGTAGAATCTCTCTCAGATTTCCCATTGGAGGACCCGTGCCCACCTATCAGTACGCGTGCAAGAACTGCGGCCAGCAACTTGAGGTCGTCCAGTCGTTTTCGGACGACGCTCTGACGACATGCCCCGAATGCCAGGGCGCGCTGCGCAAGGTGTGGGGCTCGGTAGGCGTTGTGTTCAAGGGTTCGGGCTTCTACCGCAACGATTCGCGCGGCGGTTCATCGTCCTCGCTCGCCGCTAACTCGTCGGGTGACTCCGCGAAGAACTCGAGTGACTCCACCTCAACGACATCATCGTCGGACTCCTCTAGCACATCCAGCGCCGCACCCGCCGCCGCGAGCAGCAGCTAATCCACAGCCGCGCGGGTCGTCCACACCGGTGAGCGGCCCGATACCAGGTGCGAGTTCCGGCGCCCACAATCATCGACATCCCGCACTGGAGGCTGTCGATGACTGCACACTCGCCCCGCGCCCGCCGACCCCGCCGCGGTGCCCGCGCGTTCCGCTCCTACCTCCCCCGACGTAATCGTCGGCGCGGAGCGCCGTTGTCGCTGACAGTCCGGCGCTTGATCGCCGCAACTCTCGCCGGGTGCGCAGGTTTATTAGCACTGCAACCCGCGTTCGCGAACCCGGCCAGCAGCGACGATGTGCAGCAACAACCCGACCGGCCTAGTGCCGGTATACCACTGGTGCTACCGATCGCGGATCCCGCCAGCGCCAGCGTCCTACGCCCCGGCGATTACGTCGACGTGTACGTGGCAGTCGATGACGCGCCGCCGAAACTCACCCTCAGTGCCGTACCGCTCGTCGAGGTTCAACGTTCGGATTCGAATCTCACCAGCACCACTAGCATCTATGGCACCGCCACTTATATCGTGGTTCAGATCACTTCGGACGATACGGATTTGGTTGCAAGTTTGCTTTCCGCACAAATGATCATTGCTACTGTATCGGCCGTAGATTCCGACTAAGCGGGCCCAGCGGGCTTGTAAGGAGAACCGTCCATGAAGGGCTTCAAGGACTTTCTGTTCCGCGGGAATATTGTCGATCTCGCGGTCGCAGTCGTCATCGGCACTGCTTTCACCGCGCTGGTGACGTCGTTCACCGAATCATTCATCAACCCACTCATCGGGCTCATCGGCGGTGGCGGCGAGTTTGGTGGAGCGTTCGAAGTCAACGGTCAGCTCTTCACCTGGGGCGCCTTCATCACGGCAGTCATCACGTTCGTGATCACAGCCGCCGTCATTTACTTCATCGTCGTCCTGCCGATGCAGAAGATCAACGAACGCCGCAAGGCCGGCGTCGAAGAAGACATTCCTCCGACCCAGGAGGACCTGCTCACCGAGATCCGCGATCTCCTCGCCCGCTCCGGCCAGTAGATCCGATAACACGAAGGGCGCCCGCCACTGTGGCGGGCGCCCTTCGCGTTTGTCTGGGCCTTGCGTTTCCGCGGCGGCTAGCTGTGATGTCCAGGCAGGTTGTTGAGTCTGCTCATTGGTGGGGCTCCGATTGCGGTGTGGTGCCTGTGGTGATTGTAG